>DATBVH010000056.1:0-12345 GCA_036515395.1 Candidatus Angelobacter sp. | reverse complement strand
TGAAGCCATGGACCGCGTTACCGCCGCGTTCAGGAAATCCATTGCCAAGAATGATCCGCGAGATTTCGGGATGTTCAGCTGCTCCAAGACCACGAACGAGCTGAACTACACCGCCCAGAAGTTTGTCCGCGCTGTAATGGGAACAAACAATATCGATAGCTGCAACCGAACTTGACACGCCCCCAGCGTCGCCGGTCTGGCGGCAGTCTTCGGAGCGGGCGGCGGAACTAGCTCTTATCGCGAAGCTGAAGACGCTGACGTGATCCTGCTTTGGGGTTCCAATGCACGGGAAACGCACCCTATCTTTTTCCATCATGTGCTCAAGGGCATCCACAATGGCGCAAAGCTTTACGTGATTGATCCGCGGCGCACCAGCTCTGCGCAATGGGCGGACACGTGGCTTGGACTTGAAGTGGGTTCCGACATTTATCTGGCCAATGCCATGGGCCGCGAAATTATCAATGCCGGTCTGGCGAACACAAAATTTATTGAGCATGCCACCAGCGGATTTGAAGCCTATCGCGACCACGTGCAAAAGTTCACGCTGGAGCGCGCCGAGTGTGAAACCGGAGTTCCGGCAGCGGCCATCAAGCAGGTGGCGCACGCTTATGCCGGCGCTGGGCGCGCGCAACTTTGCTGGACGCTTGGAATCACCGAGCACCACAACGCGGTTGACAACGTGGTGGCGCTGATCAATCTGGCGCTGCTTACCGGCCATATTGGCCGGTACGGCAGCGGCGTCTGCCCTTTGCGCGGGCAGAACAACGTGCAGGGCGGCGGCGATATGGGCGCAATTCCCGACCGTCTGCCAGGTT
Organism: Candidatus Angelobacter sp.; assembly: GCA_036515395.1. GTDB lineage: Bacteria > Acidobacteriota > Terriglobia > Terriglobales > Acidobacteriaceae > Angelobacter. Next base: position 11,530 of record DATBVH010000056.1, on the reverse strand, counting down.
TCCAGCACGTTGAAAATGATGCGTTGCGCGGCAAGTTTGAAAAAATCTGGGGAACAAAGATTCCGGCCAGGAAAGGCTGGCACATCAGCCACATGCTGGATGCCATGGAGCGCGGCGAACTCACAACGCTCTATTGTCTGGGAGAGAATCCCGCCGACTCCGAGGCTGACCGCCATCGCGCACTCAAGCTGTTGAGCGGACTGGAATTCATGGTGGTGCAGGACCTCTTCTATACCAAGACCGCCGAGCTGGCAGATGTCGTTCTACCCGCTTCCGCAGGCTGGTGTGAGAGCGAAGGGACCGTTACATCGAGCGAACGCCGTGTGCAGCGCGTCCGCGCCGCTGTTCCCATGCCGCCGGGTGTGCGTGACGATACGGAAATCATATTTGATCTGGCACGTCGTTTGGGCCACAACTGGGGTGAGCCGAAAGCCGAATGCATCTGGAATGAACTGCGCTTGCTCAGCCCAATGAATGCCGGCATGAGCTATGCGCGGCTGGAAGAACATGGTGGCATGCAATGGCCCTGCTATGACGAGCAGCATCCCGGAGAAATGTTTTTGCATGGCCGGTTGTGGAACGATCCGTTGATTGGCCCGCGCGCTCCATTCCACGCGGTTGAGTCTGTGGAACCAGTGGATGCGCTTGATCAGCAGTTTCCAATTCGACTTACTACCGGCAGGCGGCTTGATTCTTACAATACGGGCGTTCAAAGCGGGCGTCTTAACTCTCCGCTGCGCAATGGAGAGACAATCGATCTTTCACCCGCAGATGGCCGCCAGTACAATCTGCACGAAGGTGAGAAGGTGCGCGTGAGTTCGCGTCGAGGGTCGGTCGTCGCTCCGGTACGGTTCGATTCCGGCTTGCGCCCAGGTTTGGCATTTCTTACCATGCATTTTCCTGATCAGGTCGCTACGAACGATCTCACTATCGATGCGGTCGATCCTTTGTCTGGGACCTCGGAATTTAAGGCGACTGCCATCCGCATTGAAAAATTTCTGGAGCAATAATTGGACCTTCATCTCACCGGCGACCGTCCCACACCCGAAGAAAAAGCTGCTGTTGATTTTGAATTGGGCGGCGCGCCGGAATCCGTGTGGGAAGGCGGAGCGCCCGCAGAAGACGGCGAAACATGGTCTTCCAGCGGCGGCAATCAAAAAGCCGAGTCGCAGCGCCATCTCTTATTGCCAGTTCTGCATGCCATCCAGAACCGTATTGGTTGGATCAGCCACGGAGCCATGAACTATATCGCGCTCCGTCTTGATGTGCCGCCTGCCGAAGTTTACGGCGTAGCTTCTTTCTACGGAATGTTCTCGCTTCAGCCGCGTCCTGCAGTAGTGGCCCATGTATGTGACGACATTGCCTGCATGACGCGCGGCTCAGAAGAACTTTGCGACCAACTGGACACGCGATTAGGGCCTGAAAATCTGCCGTGTGCCGGCGGTCGGGCCATGTGGGTGCGCAGCAATTGTCTGGGCTTGTGTGAACGTGCGCCGGCAGTGCTGGTGGTAAAGGCGGGCCAGAAGCCGCAGCAGCGCGTGCTGGCCCCGGCGACAACAGACCGCGTGCAATCAATGATCAACGACGCAGCGAACGACGTGATGCCGGCCGCGCCTGACGTTCTGAATCCTCAACTATCCGTTCCGCAGGAAGGATCACCCAAACTGGTGCTACTGCGCCGCGTGGGCAAGAACAACGCGCCGGAACTTGACGGCTACCAACGTCTGGGTGGTTATGAAGCTCTCCGCAAGGCATTTGATCTTGGCCCTGAAGGCGTTCTACGTGAGATGAATGCGTCAAAACTTCTAGGCCGTGGCGGCGCGGCTTTTCCGGCAGCGAAGAAGTGGGAGGCGTTGCACCTGCAGCGCGATCTGCTGAAATCCAATCCCAAGCGCAAGCATTATTTGATCTGCAACGCCGATGAGTCCGAGCCCGGCACTTTCAAAGACCGGCTGATCATGGAAGGCGATCCGTTCGCCGTTCTCGAAGGTATGACAATTGCCGCGTTAGCCACCGGCGCCGAGCGCGGCTACATTTACTTGCGCGGAGAATATCCCTTGGCAGCCCAACGGATCGCCGCAGCCATTGAAGCTGCGCGTTGGGAAGGCTTTCTCGGACAGAACATTCAGTGCAGTGGTTTGAATTTCGATATCGAACTGCGACGCGGCGCGGGCGCTTACATCTGCGGAGAAGAAACGGCCCTTTTCAATTCCATTGAGGGACATCGCGGTGAACCGCGCAACAAGCCCCCGTTTCCCACGCAGGCCGGACTCTTTCGCCAGCCGACCGTTGTCAATAACGTTGAAACGCTCATCAATGTACCTGTCATCATCAAGCAGGGTGGCGCAGCTTACGCACGCGTTGGCACTGAGAGTTCCACGGGGCCGCGGCTGTTTTGCCTTTGCGGACATGTAGATCGTCCCGGACTTTATGAAGCGCCTATGGGCACCACGCTGCGGCAGTTGCTGACTATGGCGGGCGGCGTCGCCGGTACGGGCCGTTTGCAGGCGATTCTGCTGGGCGGAGCCGCCGGAACATTTGTTTCTCCCAAAGAGATTGATGTTCCGCTTACCTTTGAAGGCACGCGCGCCATTGGGGCCACGCTGGGGTCTGGTGTGGTGATGCTGTTTGACGACAGCATTGATCTGAAACGCATACTGCTGCGCATCGCCGCGTTCTTCCGGCATGAAACCTGCGGACAATGCGTGCCTTGTCGCGTCGGCGTGGTGCGCCAGCAGGAAGCGTTGCAGAGACTTATCGATAACCGTCCTATGGGCTCAAAAGCGGACGAGCTTGTTATGTTGAAAGAAATGGCGCAGGCGATGCGCGATGCTTCCATCTGTGGCCTGGGACAAACGGCTGCCAGCGCGCTGGAATCCGCTTTGCAAAGGTGGAATGTATTCGCATGAAACAGACGATGCCAGTCGCGACCAAAGCAGCAGAGCAGGAGTTGGCGCCCGCGCCTCTCAAGCCAATTCCGCCCGGACCGGTGCCTCAGGCGCCGCCACCACGCGAGCGCCGGATGATAGAGATCACCATCGATGGCCAGCCGGTTTCAGTGCCGGAAGGGTCAACCATTCTTGAAGCTGCGCGCAAGCTCGGCATCGATACGCCGACGCTCTGTTTCCTTGAGAGCCTTACGCCTGTGAATGTCTGCCGCATTTGCGTGGTTGAGATGGAAGGCTCGCGCACGCTGGTTCCCGCATGCTCGCGCAAAGTGGAACCAAAGATGGCCATCAAGACCGACTCAGAACGCGTGCGCTTGTCGCGCAAAATGGTGCTGGAATTTCTGGCGTCATCGGTGGATGTTTCCACCGCTCCGCAATTTGCCGGTTATATGGAACGCTACGGCGCGAAGCCTGAGCGCTTTGGACGCGACGCTGCAACGGTGGAGCAGCCCATCAAGATTGATAACGACCTTTATGTCCGCGACTACTCAAAATGCATTCTCTGCTACAAGTGCGTTGAAGCCTGCGGTGTAGATGCGCAGAATACCTTCGCGATAGCGGTCTCCGGGCGCGGCTTTTCTGCCTCGATTGCCACGGAGTTCCAGGTCCCGCTGCCTGAATCCGCGTGTGTCTATTGCGGTAACTGCATTGGCGTCTGTCCCACCGGAGCGTTGATGTTCAAGAGCGAATACGATATGCGCCAGGCGGGCACGTGGGATGAGTCACGCCAGGAACAGACGACCACCATCTGTCCTTATTGCGGGGTGGGCTGCAATCTTACCGTGCATGAGCAGGATGGTGAGATCGTGAAAGTTACCTCGCCGCTGGACCATTCGGTGACGCACGGTAATCTTTGCATCAAAGGCCGCTTTGGCTGGCAGTTTGTGCAGATTGAGCCAGCGGAAGTTAAAAACAACCAGCATTAATCGCGCCTTCTACGCCGCCTTTATCTTAGCCAGATATTCGCGCACGCGCCTGGCGTTGGCGCCAACGTCGCTTTGGCCGATGCGGGAAAGCGAACGGACATTCACACGGCTGCCGGTTCCGTCGGCGGCGATGCGGATCACAACGTCATCCTTGAAGCCGAACCAGAAAGTAGTTGCAGTGGCTTCAAGCCTGCCTTGCGCGGGATCGGTGGCGACTAGGTCCCATTTCATTGCTTGGGCTGCATTTTGGGCGCGATCAAATGCCTGCGCTGGAGGCACGTCAAGATGCAGTGGGCCAATGTCAGGATAAGTTTCCTTCTGTAGCTCGGCGGTCTTGGCGTCATAGCTTGTCGAGTTTGCCGCTTTGGCGGCGGTGCGCAGCGGCAACACGGCCACGAACTGAGGAGGATTGTCGCGGTCCGTGCTTACATCGTGAATGGGAGAGTGCCGCGCAGTGTTGATGCTCTTAATCGGCATACCGGCGGCGATTACGCCCAGCACGAGGCCGGCAAGGGCCATGCCTTTGCTGCCGGAGCGCACCAGGCCTATGACCGAGGTCAGCACGGCAATCACCCCGAGAAACAAGGCAGCGGGAATGACGATGCGCAAAGCCGTGCCCAAATCCAGTAGGTGCGCGCGATAGAGAGGGCCATCGACTATTAAAAGCACACAGCCCAAAAGGCCGCTCCAGAAACCTATGACTGCGAGGGTAGATACACTGCCAGAGCTTTCCATAAGGATTCTCCTCAGGGTTTCGACACAATTACTATAGTGCAAATGCTGGAGGAAAGTATGGGCTCATTCGGCTTAGAGCTGCCGATGCTTGAAAGTGCGTTTGCCCTGGGCGTAGTCTGTGACGGTCTGGCCGCTGCCGTGCAGTTTGTACTTGTAGGTGAGCAGACCTTCCAGACCCACGGGTCCGCGAGCGTGAAGCTTGCTGTTGCTGATTCCCAGTTCAGCGCCCAGGCCATAGCGAAAGCCATCAGCAAAGCGGGTTGAGGCGTTGTGGAAGACGCTGGCGGCGTCCACTTCATCCATGAACAACTCTGCAGCATGATCGTCTTTAGTAAGGATGCTTTCAGTGTGGCGCGATCCGTAATGGTTGATGTGCTCAATCGCTTCAGCTATGTCGCTTACGATCTTCACCGTAATCTTTAGATCGCCATACTCGGTGTGCCAGTCTTGTTCCGTGGCGGGAACGATTTGGCTATGCGGCAACAACTTGGTTGTGCGAGAGCAGCCGCGAACTTCGACTCCGGCTGATTGCAAAGCAGCGGCGAGTGAAGGAAGAAACTGTTTAGCAATGCTCTGGTGAACCAAAACCTTTTCCACCGAGTTGCACGCTGCCGGATACTGGACTTTGGCATCGACGACGACTTCCGTCGCCATATCAAGGTTAGCGGTTGCGTCTACATAGATGTGGCAGATGCCGCTGCCGTGCCCGAGTACCGGAATGCGGCTATGCTCAAAAACATAATTCACAAATTCCGTCGATCCGCGCGGGACTACGAGATCAATGTCGCGGTCCATCTCAAGAATGCGTGCCACATCGGCGCGATCAGTAACAGCGCAAATCGCGGGACGCAGCGACGGGCTGACAGTACTTAGAGCTTCATGCCAGATGGAAACCAGGACGCGGTTGGTTTGCCGTGCTTCTGCGCCCCCTTTCAGCACCAGGCCGTTACCGGTCTTGATGGCAAGCGAGCCTACTTGCGGAACAACATCCGGCCGGGATTCAAAGATGACCGCGATGACTCCAAGAGCGCAGGAGACTTTTTGCAGTGTAAGGCCATCATCGAGTTCCGTGGTGGCAAGCACACGGCCAACCGGATCTTCCAGCCTGGCGACATCGCGAACCTGCCGCGCCATGTCTTTGATACCGATAGACGATGTCCTAAGGCGCTTCAACAGCGCGGCGGAAGCGGTGCTTGTTGTTAGTTCGTGCTCCAGTGATTCACAATCTTCGTGATTCGCTTTAAGAATTTCGGCTTCGCGTTTTTCCAGAAGATCGGCTGCAGCCAGCAATACCTGGTTGCGTTGATCGGCGGCGAGCCGCGCCAGTTCGCGCGACGCTCTTCGAGTTGCCTGCACCTGCGCTGCAATCGACTCGGGATTTTTAGATTCCGCTGCGCTGGACATCTGTTTCCTTGGCTGAGAGGATCAGAAAATTTTCACGGCGCACCAGCACGCCGCGCCGGTTTTCTCCGGAAGAGAGCTTCGCGGCAAGCTGCTGGCTGCCGAGTTCGGCAATCCCTTTACCAATGATATTCCCTTCGGGGTCGGACACGACAATGACTTGTCCGGCGGAAAATTCGCCTTCACACGCCGTGACTCCGGAGATCAGCAGGCTGGCCTGCCGATGTAAGAGGGCCTTTGCCGCATTGGCATTGATAGTGGCGTGGCCTCGGACAGTGGTGGCAAACGCCAGCCAGCGCCTCTTGCCCGCCATGCGCGTTCCGGGGAGAAAGAGCGTGCCCACTTCTTCACCTTGAAACGCCCGTTCCAGAATGCCGGAAGTTTTTCCATTGGCAATTACTACCATCCCTCCGGCCTGCATGGCGATCTCTGCCGCGTCGAGCTTGGCAGTCATGCCGCCGCGTCCGGTGGCTGATGTGCCTCGGGCGGAGTCGCGAATGGCAGCGGTAATTTCAGTGACCATGGTTACGACCGTGGAATTGGAGAGATCACCGTTAGGGCTGTACAGAAGGCCGTCCACATTGGAGAGCAGGACCAGCGCGTCGGCATCCAGCTTGCTCAAGACGAGAGCAGCGAGGCGGTCATTGTCACGGAAGACCGGCGCCTGCTCGGTGTAGATATTGGTGACGGTATCGTTCTCGTTCACGATCGGCACAGCGCCCAGCTTCAGCAGACGTTCAAAAGTCTGACGCAGGATGCTGTAACGCTTGAGGTCGCTGAAGTCATCTTCAGTGACCAGCACCTGCGCGACTTTGATGCCGTGTGGGAGAAAAGATTCCGCGTAAGCCTGCATCAGCTTGCATTGGCCGACGGCGGCACAAGCGCGCGTGACGCTGGCCTCTTTGAGGCGGCTGCGATGGATTCCCAACTCGGCTGCGCCCAGAGTTACCGCGCCGGAACTGACCAGCACGACCTGCCTGCCTTCATTGATCAGCAGTGCGATACTGCTGGCGATTGCGGCGGCTTGTAGTGGGTCAAATTCATTTTCCGCGTTGCACACCACGCCAGTGCCAACCTTGATCACAAGGCGTCGGGCGTTCACCAGCAGCGCACGGTGATTAATGGAGCCATCGTTCATTTTTGTCGCTGCACTCCAAACCGCCGGCGAGTCTCGTTCATCGTCTGCATCTTCTTGCTCCTCACGCACGACGCTCGGCGCCAAACGGGACTCGCGGCTTGATCTTATTCGTCCAGCTACTTTGCCCTTAACGGTTAATAAAAATCCCCGCTGGCTTGGCAGCGGGGAGGCGTTGTTTGATTTCTCAGTAAACTCTCTTAGCTCATAGTCCCCAGCCGCCAGAATCTGCAGGTAGGCATGGCGGACAACAACATGGGATGAAAGAGCCAAAGGAGATCATCACGAGCGAACTATAACCCGCACAGGTCGTCATTGCAAGAAAGTTTAATGGTTATTAGGAAGATTAATGTCTACAAACTATTTTTTGTCGGCCAGCAGCACGCCTGCGTTTGCATAGTCCTCACGCGTGATTTCAACAAATGTGACTACCACGGCTTCTTTCGCGGCTTTGGCGTCTTCCACCATTGCATCGGTGATTCTGGCGGCAAGCTTGCGCTTCTGTTCAATAGTTCGACCCTTCAACATCGTGACTTGAATCAGTGGCATCAGGCGGCTCCTTTGGCGACAATCCAGCGGCAATTATAAATACAAAAAGTGAGGGCCGGAACCGGCCCCTTAACGCGCGAGAAGAGTTGTGCGTCCCGGTTATTTCACTTTCACTTTTATGATGTGAGAAGAGCGCCATTGAAGTTTGGCGCTGTCAGTCAATGCTTCAAGTGAAAAACTAGGGCGGCCAATGGGAGTCCATTGCCGCCCTGATCGCTGCTGGATACTAGCGGTTCAATTCGTACCCGGCAAAAAAGTAGCTTAGCTCAAAGCGCGCAGTGTCGTCGGCGTCTGAGCCGTGGATGGCATTGTGCTCAATGCTCGATGCCCACTTTTTGCGGACCGTGCCTTCTTCAGCGTTGGCGGGATTGGTGGCGCCCATGAGCTTGCGTAGATCGGCAATGGCGTTATCTTTTTCCAGCGCCAGAACCACGATCGGCCCGCTGGACATAAATGTGGTGAGTGAATCAAAAAACGGACGGCTGGCATGCACGGCATAAAAACCTTCTGCCTGTTGCTTGTTGATTTCGAGCATTCGCATGCCAAGGATCCGGAAACCTTTTTCCTGGATCATATGGATAATGTCGCCGGTCGCGCCTTTGGCCACGGCGTCTGGTTTTACGATGGAAAATGTGCGTTGCAATGTGTTCATTCCTGGTTTCTGGCTCCTTCGATTCGGTGAATGTGAGACGTAGCATGCTACATCTCTACGTTAATGCTTACATTCCTGCATTGAATTTCCGTTGTGACTGCGAAGTAGCGGTAAATTCCGTGCTTAAATCTTCGCGGTCCCGATCCGGTCCAGCAGCGTTTGCGCCATCATGGCCGGAGACTTGGCCACGGCGATACCCGCCGTTTCCAGCGCTTTTATCTTGTCCGCGGCTGTGCCTTGTCCGCCGGAAATAATTGCGCCTGCGTGTCCCATGCGTCGGCCTGGAGGCGCGGTCTGCCCAGCGATAAACGAGACCACAGGCTTTTTGACGTGCTGTTTCACGTAAGCCGCTGCAGTCTCTTCCGCGTTGCCGCCAATTTCGCCGATCATAATGATGGCGTGCGTTTCCGGATCTTCATTGAACAGCTTCAGCGCGTCGACAAAATTTGTGCCAATAATAGGATCGCCGCCAATGCCGATCGCTGTCGACTGGCCAATACCGCGCTGCGTGAGCTGAAAAACTGCTTCATACGTCAGAGTGCCAGATCGCGAAACAATGCCAACATTTCCTTCCTTGTGAATATGTCCGGGCATAATGCCGACCTTGGCTTTGCCGGGAGAAATAATGCCGGGACAATTCGGCCCAATCAGCCGCGACTTGCCTTTGATCTTCAAGTATTCATACGCCCGGACCATATCCAGGACTGGAATTCCTTCCGTGATGGAAATAATTAAAGGAATTTCAGCGTCTATCGCTTCCAGCAATGCGTCGGCCGCAAACTGCGGCGGAACAAAAATAATCGTAGCGTTGGCGCCGGTCTTTTCTTTGGCTTCCGCCACTGTATTAAAGATAGGCCAGCCTTCATGCGTGGTGCCGCCCTTACCCGGCGTGACTCCGCCAACAATGTTGGTGCCATAAGCCGCACAGGTCTTGGCGTGGAACGTGCCTTCGCGACCGGTAATGCCTTGAATGATCAGCCGCGTGGATTTATCTACCAGTATTGCCATGAAATCCTTTTACCTGTCTTCCATCATTACGTACTTGATACCGTCATCCTGAGGGTCGTAAGCGAGCAAGCGCTTTCATCGGCTTGCGAGCAGACCCGAAGGACCTTGTGTTTCAATCAATTACATACCCTTGTGTTAACGTATAGCTTTTAAACAGAACCAAAGCCGAGCATCCGTACGAAGATGAAATTTCTACTGCTTGCAACGCTTTTTCTTTAGCGGATTCAATCCAATCTTTCATAACAAAACCAGAGGGAAGATTTCCGTTAAATTCATATGCCTCGCAAATATGATCCTGAGTTAACTGTTCAGGCGTTAAAAAATCCACACTGAAAATAATGTTTCCTTCGCGAAAATTTTCAGCATGCAAACGTTCTACTTCCAGTAGCATCAACGTGAACCTTTCTTCTCTGGCCGTTCGCAGAAATATCGTCGCTCTTGACTTGGAAACAAGTAGCCCATCTAGATATCCGTCATGAAGATCTGGGATCATCCTCCCGCGGCAGTTACAACTTTTTCCGCTGCATCTTTCATCGTCTCCGCCACCTGAAAATTCAAGCCGGAGTTTTTCAGTATCTCGCGACCTTGCTCCACGTTTGTGCCTTCCAATCGCAATACCAGCGGCAGCTTCAGGTTTGTTGCTTTCGCCGCCTGGACCACGCCATCGGCCAGTGTATCCACGCGCAGGATGCCGCCAAAAATATTGATCAGGATCGCCTTCACGTTCTTGTCGCTCAGCAGGATTTCAAACGCGTGGCCAATCTGCTCCGCGTTGGCGCCGCCGCCCACATCCAAAAAGTTTGCCGGCGCGCCGCCCGCATATTTAATGATGTCCATCGTCGCCATGGCTAGCCCCGCGCCGTTCACCAGGCAGGCAATGTTGCCATCCAGCTTGATGTAATTCAGGTTGTACTTTGAGGCCTCGACCTCCAACGGATCTTCCTCGCTGATGTCGCGCAGCTCTTTCAAATCTTTGTGGCGATAGAGCGCGTTGTCGTCAAAGCCAAACTTGGCGTCCAGCGCAAACACGCGGCCGTCCGTCGTGGTAATAAAAGGATTGATCTCGCACAGCGAAGCGTCGGTCTCCACAAACGCGCGATACAAGCCGGTCATCAGCTTCACTGCTTCATTGATCTGCGTGCCTTTCAGTCCCAGGCCAAAGGCCAGCTTGCGCGCGTGATAAGGTTGGAAGCCGATCGTGGGATCAATGGCTTCTTTGATGATCGCTTTGGGATCTTTGGCCGCGACCTCTTCAATCTCCATCCCGCCCGCAGCCGACGCCATAAATACCGGCCGCGCCGTCGCTCGGTCCACCACAATCCCGAGATAAAGTTCTCGCTCAATCGGCAGCGTTTCTTCAATCAGCAGACGCTGGACAATCTTGCCTTCCGGCCCTGTCTGGTGCGTCACCAAGCGCATGCCCAGAATTTTGTCCGCCCACATCTTGGCTTCTTCCAAGGTCTTGGCCACCTTCACGCCGCCGCCTTTGCCGCGGCCTCCGGCATGGATTTGCGCTTTCACCACCACGCCTTTAGCGCCTTCTTCAAACAGACGGTGCGCGGCCTTTTCGGCTTCGGCGCGGGTCACCGCCATCTCGCCGCGGGGCACGGCCACGCCATATTTCGCAAGGATTGTTTTTGCCTGGTACTCGTGAATTTTCATGATTGGAATTTCTATTGGCGTTCATACAGCAGATGCAGCGCGCTGAAGGGAACCTGTGATTTTATAGGACGACCAGCGGGTTCGCAAACGCCCGCCGGACTTTTCCCGTCAACAATATTCTCAGTCCGATTTACCGCCAGCGTCGCGCATGTTGCGGATCTGCTCAAGCTGCGGTTGCGGTATCAGAGACCATTCTTTTCAAACAACGTCCGCAACTCCAGCACTTCCAGCGGACACTCTGGCCAGTTATGCGTCCAGCACACAATCATGTCGACGTCGTCTATTGAATGCATGTGCGTCAGAAAATTCCGGCTCTCATTTTCAAATTCAATCCTCACTCGCACGCAACGGTTCGGCCCCACCTCGCGTAGCGCTTCGCAATCCGGACACGCCGTTTGAATGTGCAGAATGTAATACCCCAATTTCTGCGCCACGCAGCCAAATGCAAAAATCACTCCATTTTCGCTCGTCGGCGCGCAATTCAGCGGTCCTCCCATGGGCTTCCCGTAAATGG
>DATBVH010000055.1:0-6977 GCA_036515395.1 Candidatus Angelobacter sp. | reverse complement strand
CTCTGCATGTATCCGATTTACGCCTATGGCAGTGACGCTCAGAAAGAAAAGTGGCTGCCACCGATGGCTCGCGGTGAAAAGCTCGGCTGCTTTGGCCTTACCGAGCCCGACTTTGGCTCCAACCCCAGCGGCATGCGCACTCGCGCCGTAAAGTCCGGTAATGAGTACGTCCTAAACGGCGAGAAAATGTGGATCACCTCCGGGTCCATCGCCGATGTCGCCATCGTATGGGCCAAGTCTGAAGAGCACAATGACCGCATCAAAGGATTCCTGGTCGAAACGAACCGGCCGGGATTCAAGGCGTCTGACGTGCATGGCAAATGGTCGCTGCGCGCATCGGTCACATCAGGGCTTTCATTGCAAGATGTCCGCGTCCCGCTGGAAAATCTTCTTCCCGGCTCGGACGGCCTGAAATCACCGCTGGGCTGCTTAAATCAGGCGCGTTTTGGCATCGGCTGGGGCGCGATTGGTGCGGCCATGTCCTGCTATGACACGGCGCTGCAATATTCCCAGGTGCGCAAGCAGTTCCGGGACCAGCCGATTGCATCTCATCAGCTTGTCCAGGAGAAGCTGGCATGGATGATCAGCGAGATCACCAAGGCGCAGCTTCTGGCTCTGCAAGTGGGCCGCCTGAAGGACGCAAATAAAGTTGGGCACCAGCACATTTCCATGGCCAAGCGAAACAACGTATGGATGGCTCTGGAGTGTGCCCGCATGGCGCGTGACATCCTGGGCGCTAACGGTATCGCCGATGATTATCCGGTGATGCGCCACATGATGAATTTGGAGTCAGTAAAGACATACGAAGGCACGCACGATATTCACGCGCTGATTATCGGAGAAAATGTGACGGGCATCAGCGCATTTTGAGCCGTAATGCAGGCGTGAGCAAGGCGTAAAGCCGAGTGGGAGCCTGCAGGCGAAATCCTGAGCGTAGCGAAGGATCTGCTCCGCTGCATTGATCGGATCAAATCGGAGGCATTTATGGCGACACATGTAGCAGAGAAGCACACCCAACCGAAAAACCTGGCCAACCAGATGGAATTTGAGCTGGCGCTGGAGTTTGCGCGCGTTGTGGAAGATGCCGCTATCGCTTCTGCACACACAATGGGCACAGGTGACCGCGAACGGGCCGACCACGTTGCCACAGAAGCCATGCGCACCACCATGGATACGGTCCCCATGCGCGGGACCATTGTCATTGGTGAAGGCGAGCGAGATCAGGCGCCCATGCTTTATATAGGCGAGCATGTGGGCGCGGGCTGGCATGACGGCGAGAAGCTGCCGGAAGTAGACATCGCCGTTGATCCGCTGGAAGGCACGAATCTCTGCGCCACCGGCGCTCCCGGCGCTATCACGGTGTTGGCCGCATCGGAAAAAGGCGGACTGCTGAACGCGCCGGATTGCTACATGGAAAAAATTGTTGTTGGCCCCTCCTGCAAAGACGCCGTCGATCTCGACGCGCCGGTAAAAGAAAACCTGAAGGCCATTGCGCGCCGCCTGAGCCGTGACATTGCCGATCTTGTTGTCGTTGTGCTGGACCGCCCGCGCCATGAAAAACTGATTGATGATATTCGCCGCGCAGGGGCACGTATCCGCCTGATCACAGACGGCGATCTTTCCGCCGGCATAGCCGCAGCGGTTATAGGCACCGGCGTTCACGTAGTTATGGGCAGCGGAGGCGCTCCGGAAGGCGTGATCACCGCCGCCGCTATGCGCTGCTTGAACGGTGAAATTCTGGCTCGTCTTGTGATCAATACGCCGGAACTCGAAGCCCGCATTGAGAAGATGGGCATCAAAGACAAGAAGCGAATTTATACAGCTAAAGACCTGGCTCCCGGAAAACACATCGTCTTTGCGGCAACCGGCGTGACCGACGGCGCACTGATGAAAGGCGTCCGATTCTTTGGTGAGGGCACGCGTACGTCATCGATTGTAATGACGCGCCACAGCGGCAAGGTTCGCTTTGTGGAGAGCATTCACCTGGCCAAGCGCGCTGACGTGAAAGTTCGATTCGCTTAAACCTTACCGCTGATAACGCTGATTTCTGTGATTTTTCACTGATTAGAAAATAGAACGTTAGCCGCGAATCTCGTGGATGAACACGAATAATTTTAGGAATTTAGATTCGCGTTTTTTCGCGTCCATTCGCGGCTCAAGCTTTTTATCTGCGCTCGTCTGCGCAAATCTGCGACAAAAAAGTTCCTTCTTTTCCCGTCTATTTCTTTTTTGATCAGTGAAAATCCGTGAAATCAGTGTTATCAGCGGTATGGTTCTGTTCTACGGCTTCCGTTCTCTCGGCATTGGCGGCCAGTTCTTGGGGTTTCCCTGGAACAAAGCTTTTGCTGTCTCGTGCCGTCCTGGTCCATTCCCATCCGCCACAGCAAAGCGCGCAGGATGCTCCGGCGGCCCTGACCACATGGAAACACCGGCATATGCGCCATCTCTCCGCAGAATGTAAAAGTGCATGCTGACGTAAATCAGCTTGGACATATCGTTGTTATAGTTGCGCGCAATGCGCTTAAGCGTGTCCATACCTGCTTCTTCGGGTGACATGCCGTGACGCATGTTCTCCACAACCGTATGCGCCCCAACTACCTTAATGTTCTCCTCGCCGCTTCCAGTGGCGCCCGCAGCGCCTATGTCCTGATCGCAATAGCAGCCGGCGCCGATAATCGGGGAATCGCCGCAACGTCCTGCAAGTTTCCATGCCAGCCCGCTGGTAGTGGTCACGCTGGACATCTCACCTTTCACATTCAAAGCCGAACAGTTAATTGTCCCGGTAGGCGGATAAAGTACTTTTTGGATCGCGTCCATACGACGCTCTTCAGCAATACCAATCTCAGCCGCGAGCGCATACAACCGCTTGATCTTCTGCGGTTGTTCCTCCAGAGAGCCGGTATCAAGGTTTGGCGGGATCTTGAAATTTGGATCGGCAAAGCCTGGCCCCCACCAGTCAAGATCGGAGTGGTATTCCTTCCACAACTGCCAGATTTTGCGTGAGTGTTCCGTAAGCAGGTTCTCTTTTGGAAAACCCATCAGCTCCCCAAAACGCGTGGCCCCCTGGCCGACCAGCATTACGTGGCCGGTATGCTCCATGACTGTGCGCGCCAGCGCGGCTACATTCTTAATGTCGCGCACGCCGCCCACGGACCCGGCGCGCCGCGTGGGACCGTGCATACAGCAGGCGTCCAACTCCACCACGCAATCCTCATTGGGTAAGCCTCCCAGGCCAACGCTGTCATCTTCAGGATCGTTTTCCGGCCCGGAAACCGTGGTTATGGCGGCTTCCAGCGTGTCCGCGCCACCAGCCAGCTTTTTATAGCCAGCTTCAATATGGTTTGCGCGAGGCGTGATTCCATTTGCCGCCGAAATCATGATGTTCTTGGCCGGCGACGTGCGCGGCACTTGCAGGTTGCCTCTATTTTGGGATTGCGGCGTATCCGTGCTCTTGGTTGCCTGGCCGGATACCGCGGCGGCGGCGGCCATTCCGGAAAGAAAATCTCTACGTTTCATGTAGCCTCACTTTCGTGATGGTGGAAACGCAGAAGGATATCAGATGCAGCGGCGAGCTACTAGCGGCTGCTAAGTGTGAAATACGACAAAGATTAATCAGGCTTCGAAATCCTTGAGTACTCCCAGAAAAATCCGGCGATAAAGGTCAACACGACGATTGCGATCCCCAACAGGGATCGTGCAAACGCAACAATGTCGAATCCAATTACTGAACCTTGCTCTTTTGACTTCACGCCTGCAATGATGAGCGCTGAGATTCCTGTAACTAATACCAAAAGGTATGCAAGCATTACGGCGAGTAATCCGACCCCGATACTCTTAATGGAGGTCACGTAAATGTAGGTCAGGCCGCCAGCCGCTCGGTCAGGAAAGCCATGGCGTCGCGCAGCGCCTGATCTGCATCGCGGCCAACGGCAAACGGCGGATCGGGCATCCGGGTCCACGTGCCATTTTTCTGGATGGAAATGGAAACGTAATAAGGAATATCGGGATTCGCGTAAGAGTGCCACAACTCCAGTTTGTACAGCTCTTCACGGATGATCACCAGGCCTGAGCGCGTCAGCTCCCAGGCTTCAGAGATCGCAGGGAAAAGACGGAAATCTTTGAAAGCGTGATTGGGCATACTCTTCCTTTATGTTCAAGCGCACGGCAGGTACACGGCAGCGTTGTTTATCCAAGCGCCAAAGCCAGATACCAAGTACCGGTTTTCACACCGCCATCTTCTTCTCCGCGGTGTTCTGGTCGGCGCGGAACCTCAGTAATGCGGCAACCTTCCCGGCCTTTTCCATGTCAGGATCGCCATCGATAAAGCGAATGTCGGCGCCGTTGCGCAGGGCCATATCCACCAGCGCGTCGGATACATCGCTCAACTCGCGCGTCGCATGCGCACACACCGCACAGCTCTTTACCATGCGTGTATCCAGGTGACGACAGTTGGTGCACTCCACCGCTTCCGCGCTAAAGTTGCGCAGCAGCAGGACAGTCTGCACTTCCTGCAGCTCCAGCGCATTCAGAACATGCTTCAAACCCAGTGCGCCGCGGGCATTGCGTTGCGCTTCGCCCATCACTTCGCGAACCAGCCCCATCTCTTCCGCAAATTTTTGCTCGGTAAGTATGCTGTTGGCGTGATCGCGAACTTCTTCCGGCGTTGCAGAGGTAACGTCAATAGAAAATCTTCCCCGTAGCTTCTGCTTGAGATCACTATGTAGTTGCGGTTCGATTTCCGGCCAGGAATCGTCCTGGCATCCAATCAACAGCGCATCGAACTTATCGCGATGGAATAGCATCAACAATGATTCTGCAAA
The DNA here is from genome assembly GCA_036515395.1 of Candidatus Angelobacter sp. Classification (GTDB taxonomy): domain Bacteria; phylum Acidobacteriota; class Terriglobia; order Terriglobales; family Acidobacteriaceae; genus Angelobacter. Next base: position 2,157 of record DATBVH010000055.1, on the reverse strand, counting down.
AGATTTGAAGTGCTGCATCACAATGTTCTCAACGTGGCGCTCGCGACGTCCCGCTTCATAGCCCCCAAAGCCGTCACTGCGCGGCACGGCAGGAGAAGGACCAAATTCCAGGTCTGACTTTTGTGTGATTTCCGTGTCCTGCAATTCAAAGATGCGCGCTTTTTTGCGGTTCACCAGCGCAATGCATGTACGCGGCAGCCCGGAGCTTGCGTCCGCCAGTGGACGCAGGTGAAAGCGCGAGTTCACCGTAATCTGTGATGGCCCGGGGCGCGGAGGAATATCCAGCTCACGCCATATCCCATGCTCGCGGCAGGCAAAGATCGCTTTCCCTCGCGAATGATTTCCATGCAGCCCTTCAGCAATATTCAATATCTTCTCCAGGTCCTCGCGCAGAACGGCGTGGGTGCCATTGCGCTCGGCTTTACGCAACGTATCGCGCACCAGGTCTTTCGCCATGATGGCTTCTTCACGGTGCGACTTGTTCTGCGGCGTCTGCGGCTGAAAGTAAAAACTGATGGCGCATCCCGCCGTCGACTCAAACTTCGCCAGCTGACGGATTTCTTCACGCATAATCATTCGCGAATCTCCTTTGTATTTTTTCCCTTACGCAACTCCATTACGCAACCCGGGAGTGGTGCAGCAAGCTTTTCCTCAGCTGGTTCTGGGTTGGCAGCTTTTGTTGGATGTGGGCACGCGCATGCTGGATGGACTGGCGTACTTCTTCCGCTGAACGCCCTGCCAGTCGTGAGATTTCATCCACGGTAAAACCTTCCAGCGTGTACAAGACAAAGGCCTCGCGATCATCTGGCTTGACGCCGCCCAGGACAAGATCGAGCTGCGCCACCATCTCGTCACCCGCGATGATCTCTTCCGGTGTACGCATACTGCCATCGCGAATCACACTTTCTTGCGGCACACGATCATCGGGCTGATGATACTGGAGCAGGTCCTCGTCACTGCCAGTCACGTTTTGAGTTCCAGCCGGAGCGTCCAGGGAAACGTTCGCTGTATCGGCATTGTCATGGACAAGCCGACGAATTGCCTGCAGCGCCAGGCGATGAAACCAGCTTTCCGGTGACAGCAGCTCTCTCCTGCCGCCTTCGTGTGAGAGAGCGCTTACGATGACCTCATCGAGCACTTCGTCGCGGGTGATCTGGTCCTCGCGAATTTTGTCCGATTCAATCTGGAAATTCAGTTCCTGATCGATAAATTCTTCCAGCTTGCGCAGATTGGCGCTCAACCACAGTTCCACGTCCGCCACGGCCGCGCCATCAGTCTGCGTTGCCGGCTGTCGAATCTCTGAAGGAACGGCGCCATGCGTCTGCGCGTGCGCCTTGCCATTTGTGCGTGCCGGAGTGGAGTCGGCGGGCAGAGGCATTTGCGTTAACCTTTCACGGCCTGCACGCCGCAATGATTTTCTCGTCCAGTGGCCGCGCAGCAGCTCCTTGTGTTTGGTCAGCTGGGAGATCAAGTCGGCAAAAGCAGATTTGGTCGCGGCCAAAGCGTTTTCTCCCGAGCTCTGCGCCGCCATTTGTCCCGATGGCAATCGCAGGTTCAGTGACACGCTGACGCCGCGTTTGTTGTCCGACTCTACTGCCGCATGCAGATTCACCAGATCGGGTTTAAAAACCTGCAATCGCGGTTCCAATTTTTGGACTTGATGCTTGAATTCCCGCTCAATCTCGGGCGTCTTGCCTGCCTTGTAGCTGACGTGAACATTCATGTGTGCCTCGGCTGGGGAGAAGATCCCTTTCGGAAGGTCCGCAGGCCCTCATTCAATTGCAGATTTTACACCTGTTAGTAAGACGCAAACAAAATTTCGTATGGTTGCACACGAAAACTTTTGAAATGTAAATCTACTTGTTGCTTTGCGTAAAATTGTGTGAACGAAGCTGCTGCTCGTCGATGACGCCATCACATTCAGAATGTGATGTAATTGACGATTAAAGGCGGTTGATCATAGACGCAACGTAGCCCGCGCCAAAACCGTTATCGATATTCACAACGCTCACATTGGATGCGCAGGAGTTGAGCATGCCCAGCAGGGCTGCCAGGCCATTGAATGAAGCGCCATAGCCAACGCTGGTCGGCACGGCGATCACCGGCACCCGCGCCAGCCCGCCAACTACACTCGGCAACGCTCCTTCCATGCCGGCG
>DATBVH010000054.1:0-4570 GCA_036515395.1 Candidatus Angelobacter sp. | reverse complement strand
TACACCATGGGCATCGCCGTTATCGATCTCCCAGCTGCGGGCGCCGCTCCGAATCTCTCGGCAAAAGTAAATTACCTGCCACATCCTGAGAATGTTGCCGTGGTGGGGCTGGACGGCCTCTATCGCAACGGCGATTCGCTTATCGGCATACAGAATGGCACGGAGCCGGAGCGAATCCTTCGATTGGTAATGAACCCGGCGCAAACCGAAATCACAGGCAATCAGCTGATTCATCAGATTGGACAGCTTGATCCCACGCACGCGGTAGAAGTGGATGGATGGTTTTATGCGACGGCCCATGTCGGCTGGAACAAAGTGGATGACAACACCGGCCAGCTCAAGCCGGGAGAAAAGTTCACGCCGCCGATGCTGCTAAGGTTTCGGCAAGAAGCTCCCTTGCATTCGAAACCGTCAGGCAAATGAGCCTGGGCTACTCTTTCTTTGCGGAGACGCTTAAATCTTCAAAACGCTTGGCATCGTTCTTTAGCGATTCCGCGTCGGGCGAGTTCGGCGCGAGGACAAGATACTCGCGAATTTCCCGGGCTGCGCCGGCGTAATCCTGTTTGGCCGAATAAAGATAACTCAGCAAAAGGCGCACGTCAGGATGAGTGTGTTGTGCGTCAAGGGCCTTGAATTTTTTGGCGCTCTCTTCAGCGGGAGCAAATTTCTGCAAATTGTAATACGCTGCGGCATTAATGAAATACACCACAGGATAGGCAGAAGGATTGAGCTTGATCACCTGGTCACTCAAGCGGCTGGCCTCATCCCATTTCTTTTCCTGCGCGGCCATCATGGCCAAACCGTAGGCGGGGTTCACGAACTGGGGGTCTGCGGCAACGGCTTGCGTGTATTCAGCGCGCGCGGCGGCAAAATCATTGTGTTCGCGATGAATATCGCCCAGCAGCGTCCATGCAGCGGCAAACTGAGCATAGGCCTTTACCGCTTTGTTCAGCTCTTTTTCCGCTTCAGCCGGCTTGGATTCCCTGAGTTTCTGCGCCTTTTCATAGGCGTGCATGGCATCTTTTGGAGCGGCCATGCTGGTGACGCTGATCGTGGTTCCGGGAGCATTTCCGACGCGCCTGAGGAAGATGGTCCCCACTTCATACTGCCAGCTATCGCCACCCAGGCTGCGCAGAAGTACAACGGTAGATTGGTAGCCCGCAAGCACAGCCCGCAACTCGCAGCCGTTGAGCTCATTCACGCGAGCGCCACTGCTGAGTCCGGCGCGCGACTGGCCGTTAGGAGACCTGCGGCTATCGTCTTCGCTGGCGTCCTGGAAGGTGGTGTTTGTGCCCAGCTGAATTTCAAACTGGCCCTTGATGTCGGAATAGCCTTCACGGCGGGTGAGCCCGTTGCAGACGCGCTCAATGGGAACCGGCTCTGGCAGAATGCCTCCGCCCTGCAATATAACTTTGCCGGAGATGAACAGGGGCTTGTTCATGCCATCCGTGGCGCTGGGGCTGCGATTGACCGATGGATTGCTGCGAGAATTCGATCCTGAGCCTGAAGAGCCGCCGCCACGCTGTGCTGCGGCCGCCGCAGCAATCAAAAGGATGACAACCGCCAACCGCGTGCTGAACCGGACCAACCTGAGTACCATGGCAGCCTCCAAATTAGCTAAATGTTACGCCAAATTGAGCTCTGGAGTACTGGAAATTTCTTCAGCGCCCTACTGTTTGGCGGTGCTCAAGCCGTCCAACCGAAGCGCTTCTTTTTTCAGCGCTTCGGCATTAGGCGCGTCCGGCTTTACGGCCAGATAGTCGCGATAAAGTTGTGCCGCCTCAGCATACTGATGCTTGCCGGTAAGGATATTCGCCAGAAGCAGCGCAATATCCGGGCGCGTATGGGCTTTATCCACCTGCTGAAACTTGCGCGCACTCATCTCCGCCGCGTCCAGCTTGCCCAGGTTCAGGTTGGCGGCGGCATTGAAGAAATACGCCATGGGGTACGCCACCGGATTCAACTGGATGAGCTCATCAGTCCGCTGGGCCGCTTCTGTCCATTTGTTTTCCACCACAGCAATCGTTGCGAGCCCAAAATAAGGGCTCACAAATTTTGGGTCTGCGGCCAGCGCTTTTCCGTATTCGGCTCGGGCCGGCTCAAACTGGTTTTGCAGTCGATGTATCTCACCCAGCATTGACCATGCGGCCGCATATTGCGGGTAAACCGTGACGGCTTTGTTGAGTTCGGTTACGGCTTCATCAAATTTTTTTTCCGTGCCTGCTTTGCGGCCCCTTTCGAAGGCTTCACGAGCCTCTTTGGGCACGATCATGGTATTTACGCTGACCGTTGGGCCTTCAGGCGTGCCTGTTTTCGTCAACACAATGGTGCCAACTTCAATTTGGGTGGCCCCGGCGTAAACCCTCATGGGTACTGTGGTGGAAACAAAACCTGGCATGGAAGCGCGCAATTCGCAATCGTCATACCGGATGTCACTTCCGCCGGAAGGAGGAACGCGAGCATTTCTGTTGCTTACCATGCGGTCAGAATCGGCCTGGCTCGCGTCGCGGTCCATGGAGTTGCGTCCCAGCTCAAACTGAAAGTTGCCCTTGGAATTGGTGTACCCTTCCCGCCGCGTCATCCCATTGCAAATCCGATCAATGGCAATCCGGCCGGTAGGCCCGCCGCCTTGAAGGACGACTTTGCCGGAAATAAAGACGGAGCGGGCATCAGTGTTTCTTTCCATAATGGGAGAGCCGGCACTGGGGAGATCGACAGCGCCACCAGAGTGCGGATCGCCGCCGCGCTGGGCAAAGGCGCAGGGCATAAGCATGGCGGTAAAGAATGCTGTAGCAAGGCAGGTGCGGGCAGCGGGGAATGACATAGGCCCTCCGGGAGAAGGATGAAGCCGAGGATGCAAACTGCTCCCTCAATGATAGTCCAAGAACACGCTTTTGCGGCTATTCTTTGCGGGTGTTGCCCAGTTCGGCGATGATCTCCTGCCCCATCATCTTGGGGCCGTCATAAAGGACTTCTATCAGCCGGGTGCGCGCTGTGCGGGCGTTGGCCACGACGGTAGCCAGCTCTGTGCTGGGGAACAAACCCACAATCTCCCATTTGGTGGGGGAGGTCTGTACCCATAGCTCGTATTGCTTCCACTTGGCCATCAGCAATTAGTGTCTCACATTGCAGTAGACAAAGGCGGTTACTACAGCGATGCATGCCAAGGCGCGAGATACCGAGTTGCTGCGCCGTGCCTGTGAGCAAAAGAATCGCGCAGCTCCAAATCCAGTCCGAAACAGTAAAATAGTCCTTGGAGATTTCTGCCATGAAAATGCGCCAACTGGGAAAATCCGCGATTGAAGTAGCGCCGCTGATGCTGGGCGGCAACGTGTTTGGCTGGACAGCCGACGAAGCAACGTCATTCAAGATACTGGATGCGTTCGTGGCTGCGGGACTGAACTTTATCGACACCGCAGACAGCTATTCAACGTGGGCGCCGGGGCACCAGGGCGGCGAGAGCGAGACGATTCTTGGCAACTGGTTCAAGCACAGCGGCAAGCGCGATAAGATTGTCATCGCCACCAAGGTTGGATCGGAGATCCCCGGGCAGGGCAAAGGCCTAAGCAAAGCGTGGATCATGCGCCAGGTGGAAGCGTCGCTCAAGAGATTGCAGACGGACCACATTGATCTTTACCAGTCACATCGCGACGATCCGGCCACGCCGATAGAAGAAACGCTGGAGACCTACGCACAATTGATTCAGCAGGGCAAAGTGCGCGTGATTGGCTGCTCGAATTTCACGGCGGAGCGGACCAAGGAATCTTTGGCGGTGAGCCGCAAGCATGGTTGGCCACGATATGAGAGCCTGCAACCGCACTACAACCTGTACGAGCGCGCAGCTTATGAGACTACGCTGGAGCCGCTGGCATTGCAGGAAAAACTCGGCGTGATTCCCTACTATTCACTGGCCAGTGGATTCCTGACCGGCAAGTATCGGTCACAGGAGGATCTGAAGAAGAGTCCGCGCGGGCAGGCGGCGAAGAAATATTTGAATGATCGCGGCTTCCGCATCTTGCAGGCGCTGGACCAGGTGGCAGAGCGTCACCAGACAAAGCCAGCGCAGGCGGCATTGGCATGGTTGATGGCGCGCCCGAGTATCACGGCGCCGATTGCCAGCGCGACGAGCGTGGAACAGTTGAATGAACTGGCACAGGCGACAACTCTCCGGCTTGATCGTGAGGCGATTGAGAAGCTGAACAAAGCGAGTGCGTACGAGGAGCCGGCGGAGCGCATTGCGTAGGTTTTTTGCCGCAGATTTTCGCTGATCAGCACAGATTAAAAACATTGGCCGCGAATCTCGCGAAAAGGCGCGAATCAGAACAAAGGCTAGCCACAGCCGCCTAGAGATTGAAGCAACTTAATGGCTCGTGTCGCAGCGTCTGCGGGGCTTCTGCACTTCTCAAGCTAAAATCAACTTATGAATACGGCTGTACAGTCCGCTGGCGTCCTAAGCTTCGATGATGCTTATGAGGTGGTGCGGGAGCGTTGCCAGCAGATATTGAAAGCCGGAGATCGCCCCAGCGAAGAAGTCTTGTTGATGCAGGCAGTAGGGCGAGTTTTGGCAGAG
>DATBVH010000053.1:0-2676 GCA_036515395.1 Candidatus Angelobacter sp. | reverse complement strand
CCTGCTCTTTCGCATCGCCGGCAAAATGTTTTGTATCGCCAACCTGGAGCCAGGCGTGAGTCCGACGAAGATTTGCTTCAAGTGCACGCCGGAAAAATTTGCCGAGCTCGTGGAAATCGACGGCATCATTCCCGCGCCCTATATGGCGCGCAATCATTGGGTCGCGATGATCGAAATCGACGCGCTGCGTAAGCCAGAGATCAAAGACTTGATTCAAGATTCCTATCGGATGATTCTGGAAAAGCTGCCGAGAAAAACGCAGGCTGCCTTGCAAGCTAAGCCCATTGCGAAAGCAGCCAAAGCTAAACCGTTACGCACGAAGCGGCACGTAAAGACGGCTAAGCCGTTGCGGGCTGTGAAACGCCGGAAGTGATCTGCTCCACCGCCAGCCGCGCGGACTTAATGCAGTCCGGCACGCCGATCCCGTAAAACGAATTTCCAATGATATGGAAGCCCGGCATCGGCGCGATAATCTTTTCCATCTCCGCCACGCGATCAAGATGCCCGGTTTCATACTGCGCCATGGCGCGGTCCCAGCGAAACGTGCGGGCGAATCTTGGCTCGGCATCAAGGCCTAAAATTTCCTTGAGCTCCTGGCGGGCGATCTGCTGCAAAGCTTCGTCGCTGTGTGTAAGCAGATCTGGCATGCGCGAACTGGAAAAGAAGCAGCGCACCAGCTTCATATCGCCCGGAGCGCGATAAGGAAATTTTTTATGGACGAAGGTGCAGGCCATCACCTTGCGGCCTTCCGATCGTGGCACCAGAAACCCATGCCCCGGAGGCAGATCGGCCTGGTCATACGCCAGCGCAACCGCAGCCGATGATGTGTACTCAATTCCCGCCAAGCCTTCGATCAGCGCCGGATGGAACTGCCGCAACAGTCCCGCCGCGGCTGGAGCAGGTACGGCCAGCAACACCGCCTGAAATCTTTCACTGGTGCCAGCGCTCTCAATCTGCCAATCATCGTTCATCGGACGCAAAGATAAGCTCTGCTGCCGCATGCGAATCGAAGCCTGCGGCAGCGCGGCTGTCAGCGCTTCCACCATCTGCTGCATGCCATTCTTCAGGGACGTAAACAGCGGCTGCGTTTTCGCACCGGGCCGAGCGAGCGCCTTCGCTCTTAACGTCGCACGCACCAGGCTGCCGTGTTGGCGTTCCATCTCGGCAAAGCGCGGCAACACCGCGCGAATGCTCAACCGCTCCGCATTCCCGCCATAAACGCCGGCCAGCAGCGGCTCGGCGACGCGATCGATCATCTCCTGGCCAAAATGCCGGCGCACAAAGTCGCCCACGGATTCATCCCCGAACTCATTTCGCGTCGAGGAAAACAATTCCGTCGCCATGCGTAATTTAGTCGTGAAGGAAAATAGCGGCGTTGTCGCCATGGGCCAGATGCGTGTAGGCACCATGAACTCGAGCCCTTGCGGAATCGGAACCAATTTGCTTTTGACCAGAATGTAAGTCTTGCGGCTGGCATCATTCGACGAGATGAGTTGATCGCCGAGCCCCAGTTCCTGGCATAGCCGCGAGGCATCGGGCTTGATGCTCAGAAACGAATCAGGACCAGCTTCGATCACAAAGCCGTCACGCCGCTCTGTCTGGATTACGCCGCCAAGGCGATCGGATTTTTCAAACAAGGCCCATTGCAGGTCCGCACCGGCGCGGCGGGCTTTTTCCAGATAGAAAGCCGCGCTTAGCCCCGCGATGCCGCCACCGATAATGGCAATTCTCTTCATGCCAGCGAGACAATCCCCTGGGCCAGCGCCATACGCATTGCGGCAAGTCTCGCCAGCGCCGCAATGAACGTAGGCGATGTATTCAGCGACTCAGGCCGCCACAACTTGAGTTGCTGCTCATGGGCAAACTGGCGGAAGCTGATATCAATATCGTAGAGCACTTCAACGTGATCGCAGACAAACCCAATCGGCGCAATCACCACGCCTTTGTGGCCTTGTCTCTTTTGTTCGAGCATTACGGTTTCCACGGTCGGGCCCAGCCACGGGCCGCCACTCATACCCTGGCTCTGAAAAGCAAAGTGCTGCAACTCCAGTGTGAGACCTGCGATTCTTTGCCCCACCAGTTGCGCTGTCTCTTTAGCTTGCTTTTCGTAAGGATCGCCCGCGTGAATGGTGCGCATGGGTACGCTATGTGCCGTAAAGATCACGGGTACCGGCTCGCCAACTTCATTGCTCGCCTGCCGCCAGACCGGTTCCAGCCGCTCGGCAAAAGCCTGCACCAACAGCGGATGGTCATGCCATGACTCCACAAACTGCACCGCCATTCCCGGCTTGCGTTCATCTGCCAGCGCCTTGCTATACAGGCCAACGCTGGTGGAAGAATTCTGCGGCGCAAGGCAGATTGCTACGACTTTTTCAATACCGCTTGAAGTGATCTGCCGGACGGCATCGCTAATGAACGGTTTCCAGTTGCGCATGCCCACATACACGGGAAGGCCAAGCCGCGTCTGCAGGGCTTCAGCCTGCCGCATGGTGATTTCAGTCAGCGGGGATTTGCCGACCAACAAATGGCGATGCGTGAGTTCGTGGATAACGACATCAGGGACCGGGCGGCCGCCGGTAACATGTCTCATGAATTCCGGAATATCGGCGGGCGAATCAGGGCTGCCGTGGGCAAGAAGCAGGATGGCTGATTTTTGGCTGCTCATTGCGTACAGCT
>DATBVH010000052.1:0-3760 GCA_036515395.1 Candidatus Angelobacter sp. | reverse complement strand
TGTGCGCGCGACGATGAGGACGCACGTTCACGGTCATGTGGGTGCAGGCTTTTGTCGGACAGGAATGTCCGACCCACACGGGATGGGGCACTCTCGGCACCCCGAAAGTCAAAAGCCCCACGCTAGCCAGAGGCAGGCTAGATGGGGCACCCTCAAGATTGTGTGTCACTTCCAGAAGTTTGTGAGTGGCTTCCGGAAAGACGAAAGGCGCAGCGTGGCTGCGCCTTTATTTATCTTCTAATTCCAGAATAGCAACTCTGGAAGGGAATTGTGCCATGTTTCAGAAGTTTATATTCCGTGCTGGATGAGCGGTTTAGGGGAAATTGAGTGCAAGAGGGGGCTTGACAAGATTTTGCACAGGGAATTGAACGGGGAAAAAATCCCAAGGTGATGACGGAAATAAACTTCATCATGTTCGGGCGCGACCGCGAAGCCAAGTGTTGTGACACTTACGAAAGCGGAAAGGCCGAAACTATCAGTGGCTATTCGAAAGCTCTTTGACAATATTGCTCACGAACGCCTTTGCGTCCCCAAAGAGCATAAGGGTTTGGTCCATATAATAAAGAGGATTGTCGATGCCGGCGAAACCGGGGTTCATGCTGCGCTTGATCACCATCACAGTGTGCGATCTTTCCACATCGAGCACCGGCATTCCATAAATCGGACTGGATTTGTCCGTCTTTGCCGCTGGATTAGTGACGTCGTTCGCACCGATGATTAACGAAACATCCGTTTGGGGAAAATCGCCGTTAATGTCATCCATCTCCATCAGCCGATCGTAAGGAACATCGGCTTCCGCTAACAACACATTCATGTGTCCCGGCATTCTTCCAGCTACCGGATGAATCGCAAAGCGCACATCCACTCCGCGTTTACTGAGCGAGTCATAGAGCTCGCGCACTTTATGTTGTGCCTGCGCTACCGCCATTCCGTATCCCGGCACGATTACAACTCTGCTCGCGACCGCCAGAATGCCTGCAGCTTCTTCTGGTGACGCGCTTTTCACCGGCCGCGCTTCCTGCGCTCCCGCTGCTGCCGGCGCCACTTGCCCGAATGCTCCGAACACTACGTTGGTGAATGACCGGTTCATCGCTTTGGACATGATTACCGAAAGAATGAATCCGGACGAGCCGTCGAGCGCTCCGGCAACAATCAGCAACTTGTTCCCAAGCACGAATCCCATCGCCGCTGCCGAAAGTCCGGCGTACGAGTTCAATAGCGAGATTACCGTCGGCATATCGGCGCCGCCGATTGGGATCACCAGCATCACTCCGAACAGCAGTGCGATGCCAACCATTACCGGATAAAGATGGGTCGCGCCAGGATTGTGAACCAGATAGCCAGCGATCCCAATTGCCACTGCCAGCAGCCCAAGGTTTACGACGTTCTGTCCTTTATATGTAATGGGCCGCTGCGGAAGGACTTCCTGCAGTTTGCCCGCCGCCATTAAACTTCCCGTCACAGTCAGACCGCCAAGAATTACTTCGCAGCAGAGCACCGACATCATGAACGGCTGCACATTTGGCGTCCGCAAATAAAATTCCGCCGTACCCACGAGGGTGACGCAGAAGGCGCCGAAAGCGTGGCTCAACGCGGTCCGTTGGGGCACCGCTGTCATCTGTACGAGGCCCAGCGGGATTCCTATCGCCGTCCCGATTCCCAGCGCGATGAATACCCACGTGTAGTCGATGGCAAGGTGCTGGAGTTTGCCGTCAACTCCAAGTTGCAGTAGCGTTCCACCGATGGCGAGCGCCATGCCAGTTTCGCCGGCAAAAATTCCGCGCCGCGCGGTGGCAGGCGAGTTCATCCACTTGAGCGCAAGGATGAACAACGCGCTCGCCACCAAATAAATTATTGCTATGAAGTTCTGGCTGCCCAGGAAGTCGATCATGATTTTGCCGGACGGCTGCTCTTGAACATTTTCAACATGCGGTCAGTAATCAAAAAACCACCGACAATATTGCTGGTCGCCGCAATCACCGCCAGTATTCCTAAAATAAAGGACAGCTTGCTCTCATGCCTTCCCACCAGCACAATCGCGCCCACCACCGCAATCGCATCAAGCGCATTGGTGATCGACATCAGCGGTGTATGCAGCAGCGGCGAGATCCGTTTGATGACCTCAAACCCAATAAATCCCGCCAGCATGAAAACAAATAAACCATCGATCAGCGTTGATCCCATCTCTCTCCACCATTCCCAAATTCCAGGGTGCCCCGTCCTTGTTTCGCGATTCGTGCGAGACAGGGCGGGGATTTTGACTCCCTAACAATCACTGAGTCGCAACCAATCCCGGCATTCCTAACAACTCCCTCACCCGCGCATTCACCACGTCCCCGCCCTGCGTCACCAGCGTATCGCGAATAATGTCATCGCTCTCGGCGGGACGCATCTTCCCATCTTTCACCAGGTTCGCTAAAAACGAGGTCAAATTCCGCGCGTACATCTGGCTGGCATGATGCGGCACTCCACTCGCGAGATTAATCGGCCCAATCACGGTCACGCCATTAATCACGACCGATTCTCCGGCCCGCGTCAGTTCGCAATTCCCTCCGCGCTCCGCAGCCAAATCCAGAATCACTGAGCCCGGCGCCATTCCTTTTACCATCTCCGCCGTCACCAGCACCGGAGCTTTTTTCCCCGGAACCACTGCGGTCGTGATCACCGCGTCACTATCAGCGACTGTTCGCCCGAGCAACTCACGCTGCTTGGCATAGAAGGCCTCATCCTGCGCCTTGGCATACCCGCGCGCGTCCTGCGCATCCTGCGTCTCAAGCGGCAATTCCACAAATCTCGCACCCAGACTCTGCACCTGCTCCTTCGCCGCTGGCCTTACATCGTATGCCGATACAACTCCTCCCAATCGTCGCGCCGTAGCAATCGCCTGCAACCCGGCCACACCCACCCCAATAATCAGCACCCGCGACGGCGTAATCGTCCCCGCCGCAGTCGTCATCATTGGGAGGATGCGGGGGAGCGTGTTTGCTACTTCGAGCACTGCTTTGTATCCGGCAATGGAGGCCATTGAAGACAATGCGTCCATGCTCTGAGCTCTGGTGGTGCGCGGCATCAATTCCACCGCGAATGAGGTTACGCCGGTCTGCGCGATCTCCTGCAGCTTGCTCGCATCAGCCTTCCCATCTTTGGTCGGAGTTCCCAATGGACGCAGAAATCCCACCAGGGCCTGGCCGCGCCGCATTAGTCGCAGATCGCTCTCGCCATTCTTGTCGTTGGCTCCGTGCCCGAGCACTTGAACGATGATGTCCGCTTGAGCAAACACCGCCGCGCGATCCGGCAGCAACTTCGCGCCCTTTTCCTGGTACTGCGCATCCGGATATCCCGCCGCCAGGCCTGCCCCCGCCTCGACCACAACTTCCAGACCGGCCTTGGCCAGCATCGGCATGACCACCGGCGTCAGCGCAACCCGGCGCTCTCCCGGATAAATTTCCTTTGGCACTCCAACGATCACGCGTCCGGCTCCTTCAGGTGTAACACCAGCTTTTATTAAGAAACGGTAATTGTACTAGTCCTGTCAGTAAAAGTGATGCCGATCCCGAGTCGAAAAATTTCGCAGTGTAGGAATTGACCGTTTCAGGTTTGTGTGGGAACAGCCGCCCTCGGCTGTCCAGAGGAATCAATACTCGCCAAATCTCCCGGGTTACCTTAGTTCTCTTTGACCCCGCAAAGTCGACGTACAATCGCAAAAGCTGATGGAAATCAGGCGCACAATATCGAGGATCATTTACCGCATCGAGCCGAA
>DATBVH010000051.1:0-5567 GCA_036515395.1 Candidatus Angelobacter sp. | reverse complement strand
ATCATCTTTTCTTTAGGTGCGCCGGGCCAGAACTGATTCCATATTTCAGTATCCGTAGCGCCCGGCAGGAGTGCCAGCACCCGAATGCCACGCTTGCGCAGGTCTTCACGCAGCGCGTAGGTAAATCCCAGAGCGCCGAATTTAGACGCATTGTAAGCGGACATGCCGGCAAACGGCTGCAATGCCGCAACAGACAAATTGTTCACAATTGTTCCGCCGGCGCGCATCAGCGGCAAAGCCGCGCGTGTGACCAGGAACGTTCCAGTCAAGTTAGTGTCGATTACATCTTTCCAGGTTTCTACCGATAGCTGATCAGCGGGAGACAAAGCATGAGCTACGCCGGCATTGTTGATGAGGACGTCGATCCTGGGGTGGTCTTTGCTGAGTTGGCGAAAAAGCTTTTCCACTGACACAGGATCTCGAATGTCACAGGGGATGCAGTTAACCTTCTTTTTGTGGGACGAGATATGCGCCGCTGCTTTCTGAAGACGTTTGGCATCGCGTCCAGTGATCACCACTGAATATCCACTCGCCGCGAAGGCGCCAGCCATCCCTAGACCAATGCCGCTGCCGCCGCCAGTAATGACTGCGACTTTGTTTTGCACGTCTTTCTTAGCCGGCATTAGAACGAATTTCCATTTTTGCCGTTGCGAATCAGGGCCAGAAACTCTTCGCGGGTATCCTGCGAGGTACGGAAGCTGCCTAGCATGTGAGAAGTCACAGCCGCGGAATGCTGCTTTTCTACGCCGCGCATCATTACGCACAGATGTCTCGCTTCGATTACTACGCCGACTCCCTGAGGATTGATGGCGTTCTGAATGGTCTCAGCAATTTGCACGGTGAGGCGCTCCTGCACTTGCAAGCGGCGAGCAAAGATATCAACCAGCCGGGGAATCTTGCTTAGTCCCAGGACCTTGCCGTTCGGAATATAGGCTACATGCACCTTGCCGAAAAACGGCAGCAGATGATGCTCGCACAGACTGAACATCTCAACATCTTTAACGATGACCATTTCGTCATAAGGGACATCAAAGAGTGCGCCTTGCAGAACTCTGTCGGCGTCCTGATCATAGCCCTTGGTCAGATATTCCAGAGACTTCTGCATGCGCTCTGGCGTTCGCAAAAGGCCGTCGCGGTTGGGGTCCTCGCCCAGACGTACCAGCAGTTCACGCAGCAATTCCTGCGTGCTGACTGCGGATACAGGAGAGATTTCGTCAATTTTCTTCACAGCAGCTCCTGATTTCACCAAAATCTCCTAGTAACGGATTTCCCTGCCTCCGGCGTATTCAAAGGAGTTGAGCATGGTCTCTTCAATCCGCACCTTGTCCACCTGCGCATGATGAAAACCTTCTTCCAGAATGTCGAATACTTCAACGCAAAGGTTTTCAGTGGTCGGCACGGTTCCCTGAAATTCCGCCAACATATTGAGGTTCTGGTGGCCAAAACGTTCCAGGATTTTTTCATGCACAAAAGAATCAAGATCTACCAGGTTGCAAACCATTCCTGTTCGGGGATCAACCCGGCCTGCCACCGTGACCTCCACGGAATAATTGTGACCGTGACCGTGCGGATTGTTGCATTTGCCATAGACGGCCTGATTTTCCTGCGCTGACATTTCATCGCAATGCAGCCGATGCGACGCCGAGAACAGATACCGTCTGGTCAGGTAGGCCTTCATGCTTCTCCGTAAAAATCCACGAATAGATCCGGGGTCTCATACACGCGAACGCGATGCAGTTCGGCCAGGTTAAGCTTAGGCTGCAAGCGTTGCCAGATGCTGATCGCCAGGTTCTCGGTCGTGGGGATCTGGTCCTTGAAATCAGCAACTTCCTTGTTCAGAAACCGATGGTCCATCGCGTCGATGACCTCGCGATTCATGATCTCCTTTAACTCTTTAAGATCGACCACAAATCCCGAGCGCTGGTCGATATTCCCCTTGACCGTGATTTCCAGCGTGTAATTGTGTCCGTGGCCGTGTGGATTATTGCACTTGCCAAAAATGCGCTGGTTTTCTTCCGGGGTGAATTCCGGATTGTGGTAATAATGCGAGGCCGAAAACTCTGCTTTCCTGGTTAGATAGACCATGTCAGATAAACCATCAGAATCAGATTGTTAGTTCAGATCGCCCTTTCGAATAGATGAACCGGCAGCCGCTTTGGGTGCGGATTGTGAGTACGTCCGCCCCTTCCATGTTAACTCGCCACGCTTATTAAAATGGAGGTGAGAACGCAACAAAAGTGACACGTAAATCGGTAAGCCTATGAATGCCATGAGGTTAGCCTTCCAGGGGAAATGCGCCTGCTTGATTCGGAAAATGAAAATGAGATAAAAAAATACCCCTATTGCGAACAGCAAGGTCGCACCTTGGAAGTGATGTAAAGCCATCAGGATCACTCCGGCTCCTAGCCCGAGCGCAATCGCGCAAAACTCAAACGCCCGCCTCGCGGCCAGCAGTACTGGATGTTGGAAAAGGATGGCCAAGCCCTTCGACCAACCTTCCCACATGGCGCCAAAGGTCCGATACATTCTGGTGCGCACCAAACCGCCACCGTAGCGAAACCTGATTCTATGACCTGATGCTTTAAAAAGTTTTGCTAACTCAATGTCTTCAAGGACATTGAGAGGTAATGCGCTATGTCCGCCAAGGGCCTCATATACCTTACGCCGGACAAGAATATATTGTCCGTTCGCCGCCACCGTGGGATCGGCTGGGTCATTGATTCTCTCAGAAGAATAGGTCCGCACAAGATCAGCAAAAACCAGCGGCATTACCGCCAGTTCCCACCATGAGGCTGTTTCCTGCTCCGGCGAATACGAGAGGAAGTCTACATTCCGCTCTATGGCTTCGCGCACGGAAGCAGCCAGCGATCCCGGATAGTGATAGGTATCGGCGTCAGTGAACAGCAGCCACTCGGCGGTGCTGTCTGCGGCCCCGGTAACCAGAGCGTTGACTTTACCCGTCATTCCCGGCCTTAGCTCGCCTGCGGTCATTACCCGTACTGCGGGAAAGGATTCCGCTATGGCTCGGGTGCGATCCGTCGATCCGTCGTCTACCACAGTGATTTGAAAGGAAATACCCTGCTGGGCCAGCAGCGACTGAAGGCAGCGGCCAAGGCAATCTTCCTCATTCCGGGCCGGAATAACTACGTCGACGGTTACTTCAGCGTGGCCTGTCTGCATGCGAATCGGGTTATTATAAGGGGGTGAAATCCCTTCGAATCGTAATTCCGGTCTTTCTGGCCGCCGCAGTTTTGGCAGGCTGTGTTGGCTGCAATGATCAGCCCAAGCTGCGCCTGATCGGCTCGCCGGCGCCAGATTTTACCGTGCAGGATTCAGAACGGACGGTTGCTCTCCATGATTATCGTGGCAAGATCGTCATTTTGAATCTCTGGGCGACCTGGTGTCCGCCTTGCATCGAGGAAATTCCCGACCTGGAGCTCCTGCAAAAACGCATGGGAGACAAGGTGACCATTGTAGCTGTGAGTTATGACGACACGGACAACGCCTATAAGCAGTTTGTACGTGAACACAAACTGGGTTTTCTCACCGTCCATGATCGCGAACGCAAACTTAAAGACCTCTACCAGCCGACAGGACCGCCGGAGACATATGTGATTGACCGCTCCGGGAAAATATTGCGCAAGTTCATCGGCCCGCAGCAATGGGCTGGCCCTGAAATTGTGGACTATTTGCAAAAGCTGTAAGCCGCTATTACCACAGAGGATACGAGGCACACCGAGGAGTACGGCATCTGAAACACTCTTGCATCTCTCCGTGTTACTCTGCGTCCTCTGTGGTTGAGCGGTTTTATTTGTGAACCGAGCTTCGCGGCGGCAGAAAGTTCTTCTTCACCTTCGCCACAATTACATAATTGGGGTCGACCATTTCGTTCAGATGAATCTCGCCAACCTTCGATAGCAACTCATAGGCGTCCATCTCAGACAGGCCATAGTCGGTATGAATCCAGCCGACAAGCTCAGTAAAAGCGATACGCAGGGCATCGTCCAGAGGGCGATAAGCGCCGACGGTCATGATGTAGTCGTCATTTTCAAAGCGTGGCCAGCTGATTTTCTGGCCTTTGATCACGTGAACCTGCACGCGCCCGCGCAACGGAACTTCTAACGCGGTGCCGGCAATTTCGCCATCGCCCATGGCGGCGTGTCCGTCGCCCAGGAAGAGCATGGCTCCGGGCACATTCACAGGAAAATAAACCGTGTTGCCGACGCTGGCTTCTGGCGAATCCATGTTGCCACCAAAAGCTTCCGGCACCACTGACGTGCGGGCTTCGCCGCCGGCCGGGGCCACACCAATGCAACCGAAGAACGGGTGCAGCGGAAACTTTACGGAAAACTTCGAATCGAGCGCCTGAAAAGTTGCGGTATTCGTGGCGTGATCGATGGGATAGAACCAGATCTTCTCTTTGATCGGCTCGTTGAGCATGGGCGTGTAGTTGGTGGAGTTGATGGCGCCAAAGCCTGGAGCCAGAGCCCCGATGCCCTGGTTGCTGTCGACTTTAATTTCCAGAAACTTTACTGCCAGCGTGTCGCCGGGTTCAGCGCCGTCGATGAAAAACGGCCCGGTAAGAGGATTGTCGCCGGGGGCCATGCTGAGCGTGTCGCCAGGTTTCTTAATGGCATTGCCAAAGCAGTCAACAGTGTTGGTCTCAAGGATATTGCCGGACTTCAGATGCGCGACTGGACTGTAGGACGCAGCGTAAGTGTATTTCAGTTCGCTCGGCTTAAGTTCGTAGCGGACAACTTTGCCTTCTTCAGTGTTTTGCGCGAGCGCGGCAGCGGACAACACTAGCACAACCAGAACAGTTTTCATCGGCGGGATCCCTCGCCGGGATTTTACCGCAAAGGACGCGAAGGGCGCGAAGACGGAAGGTAAAGCTTTCATCCTTTTTGATTTTCTTTCTGGACTGTGTTAAAAAACTGTCTACGCCGATGAAAGTCTCCTACTAATCGTCGCTTTCCTTTGTTCGCCGCCAATCTTCTGGCTGCGGGAATCGTGTCGTTTTCAACTGCGTTCTAACTGCCCATCTGGCAGTCTATGGAGATTTTCTTGAGTTCAACCTTTACCGCTCCCGTTCCTTCCTGGGCCGCCCGATGGTTTGCACTAATCAAAGAAGCCATTCTCGGCTCCAAGCAGGACTTTACAGCGATTTCCATCGATCGCGCGATTGTGCTGCTGGCCGTGCCCATGGTGCTGGAGATGGCCATGGAGTCGCTCTTCGGCATCGTCGATATTTTCTTTGTCGCGCATCTGGGCGCGGACTCGACTGCGACCGTTGGCATCACCGAAGGCTTGCTGGTACTTGTGATGGCGGTGGCTTTCGGGCTCAGCATGGGGACTACTGCCGTGGTGGCGCGTCGCGTAGGTGAACATGACCAGAATGGCGCGGCGGAAGCTGCTGTCCAATCCATCTTGATTGGTCTTGGGTTCGCGATCCTGATCTTTGCCATTGCGTTTCCATTCGCGCCCAGATTGCTTCGCTGGATGGGATCTGGACCGGGGATTCTGCGCACCGGATCTCTTTACACGCGAATCATGTTGAGCAGTTCCGG
>DATBVH010000050.1:0-3341 GCA_036515395.1 Candidatus Angelobacter sp. | reverse complement strand
CGCAGACAAAAACGCTCTACGCCACCAGCGTTCTGGACCGCACCCTGAGCATTATCGATCTTCGCCTCAGCGCGGAAACGCAGGTGCTTGACCTGAATGCGTTGCCGCAGGATATGCTGTATGACAGTGCGCGGCAGGTTTTACTTCTGAGCTTGCAGGACCTGGGGCAGATTGCTTCGATTGATCACAGCAACAAGATTACCGGCCGCTACAAAGTGCTGGCTTCAGAACCCACTGGGTTAGCTCTGGATGAGCAGCGGCATCGGCTCTACGTGGCCGTGCGCTACGCAGTGCTGGCCTTGAATGCTGATACCGGCGCGGAAGTAGCGCGTATCCCGGCTCCCGGCGGAACAGATGCGTTGGTGCTCGATCCCGGCGGCAATCTGCTTTATGCCGCGGCTGGCGATGGCTCCGTCTTGGCCATCGATCTGAATCGCAATGTGGTGGATCACGAGTTGCCCACTGACGTGAAGGGCTACAGCATCGCCTATGATCCGGCGCACAAAATGATCTTTCTTCCCGGCGGACGTGAAGGCCGCTCCAAAATGGTGATCCTGAGCCCTTCAGGCGTGACAGAAACAAACCGTTTGCAGAACGCCGCCAGTCCCATGGAGTCCACGCCCGAGAGCGGTCCACAGACGGCGAAGAAGTAATTTTCTTGCGGCATTGAGTCGCCGCCTCTTCCATCAGAACCGCTAGCCATTCTGGCGTGCCGTGTTCGTCCGCACTTTCGGCCCACCTTCGCTGGCCTCTGGATACTCTTTCCACTCAAAATCTTCTTTCTAACCTTCCTGGTATCAGATAAATTCTGCATTGAGCCCGGAGATATGCCGCCGGAACGTTTTTCCTCCCCTGTTGTGTTCGATCCTGCATCTTGCGATAGCTGTGTTTAAGCTTGTCAAAAAAACCGACCACTTATAGAAGCTTGTGAGCTAGGGGGACTATGAAGAACTGGGCAATGATCGCTATTTTTCTAATCGTCATGGTATTGAGCGCGGCAGCGCAACAACCGTCAAAGCCTCAAGCAGCAATCATCAATCCCGGGGAGCCCTCCACCATTGCATCGGAAAAGCCGGTGTTGCCGGCGCTTCCTAGCGCGCTCAAGAGCTCTGATTCGCTGCCCAGAAGCGACGCGAAAAATCTGACTGAAGATTTAACGGAATATCAGCGTGAACTGATCGAAGGCCACAATCAACAATTGAAGGAGCATTTTACTGCCCAGCAGCAGGCCGGCGGCTGGCAGCGGGCTTTCCTCAAACAACTTGCCTTGCAGCGGCTGGATCTTCCCAAGGCAACACTGCAACTGAATGCAGCGCAACGGTTCATCACAAATTTTGTTTTTTGTGAGCGCCCGCTGATTGCAGGCCAGTCTTCTGATTTCCAGACGTTCGCCAAGAGCTTTCGTCTCGGCGCCCGGAGCGCGGAATTTGCGCTGGAACCGCGCGCATCGATCATCATCAACGGCTGTAGCTTTGGGCAGGACGCCGGTGAGCTCCGCCTGATCCTGAATCACGATGCAGGAAACTTCGTTGCATTGCAGGTCAACGACTGGAATGACAGCAGCATCTTTGCAACGTTAGAAGCGACCCCTGCGATCTCTGACCAAGAAGCCCAGTTGGTAGTGATCCGCAAGGATGGAACGCAGTCCGTTCCCATGCCAGTTGAATTTTTTCAGCATAGGGTAGCAAAGGCGTTCAAGGTGCCAGGGCATATCGACCATTTACGTGTTGCCGCAGGCAATCACTTAACTGAGTAGCCGCGCGCGTCGATGCAGGAGAAAACGCGCTTTCATCTGGCCAGGAAGCCCACCCAAGCAACCGCGCCGGGATTGCTGAAGTAATCGGTTCTCGTCGCATTGTCCGCGAGGTTTTGTGCTAGACTGCGCCCACTGTGAGTTCATCTTCAGCGCAATCCCAGCCCAGTTCCACCCCAATCCTTGACCGGCAGCAGCCTATGCCGAAAATCGAGCAGCGCAAAGCTGTGCAAACCGTCGCGAACCTGGTTCTAGGGATGGTGATCGGGGGTGTGGTGGGATTCTTATTTATGCGGGAGAACATATTTGACTGGGCGATTCGGATATCGCCCAACAATCCTGCTGCTCCCTTTCTCGTCCTACCTTTCGCGCTGGTGGCCGGCTTTGCCGCCGTGGCCATTCATGAGATGGCGCATGCGCTGGCGGGCGTCGCGGCGGGCTTTCGTTTCAATTCGCTGCGGATTGGGCGAGTGCAGTGTGACCGGCAATTTCGCATTTCCTTGTATAAGGGCCGGGGCACAGGTGCAGGCGGATGGGCCAGCCTGTTTCCAGTCAAGCAGGACAAGCTGATCTGGCGGGCTGTCGCCATGGTGTTGGCCGGGCCACTCTCTAACCTCCTTTCCGTCGCCGTGGTGCTGGCATTGCCCTATGGCAAGGGAACGTTCTCTCTCGTGTTCATCTATGTGTCAGGGCTCCTTGGGTTGATCAACCTTGTTCCATTGCGCAGCCGCGCAGTGATTTCCGACGGCGGAAGAATTCTGATGCTGCTCCGCAATCGCCCCCGAGGCGAGCGGTGGTTGGCCATGCTGAAATTAGCCGAAGAAATGAGGACCGGCCCGCCGGAGAAGATGACGCCGGAATTCATCGCCAAAGCTACCGCCATAGAGGACAATTCACCCGATACCGTGACTGCGCACGCGATCGCTTATGCGGCGGCCTTCTGGCAGCGCCGCGACGATGAAGCTGCCCGGCTGTTGGAAGTCTGTCTCCGGCACAGCAGCCTGGCTTCTCCTGTGCAGCGGCAGGGACTGGCCAGCGATGCCGCGGTGTTTCAAGGGCGGCGGCGCAGGCGCACCGATTTGGCTGAGCAATGGCTGGCCGATGTTCACCAGGAGGCCGATTTTCCCTGGTTGCGTCCGCGTGCCGAGGCCGCCATTCTTGAAGCCAAAGGCGATCTGGAAGCTGCCCGAGGTAAGTTGGATGAAGTGGAGAAATTGATCAGCGCTAGCCCGAACCAAGCGTTGCGGGAGATGTCGCTCCCCAACTTGAAGCGCTGGAAGGCTGAATTGGGGCAACGCCCCAGCCTGACTCAGGACTGTCTGAGTGCTGACTACTGACTGCTGAGTGCTATATAATCCGCCAATCCCGCACTTCCACTCGCAAAAGGCGGATTTATGAAAAAATCAGTGGTTGTCCTTTTTCTCCTCATGAGCACATTCCTGAACGCAGAAGATAAAACCGCCGGCACGTCCAATGCGCCGGCGCCGCCTCCACCTCCCGTTGCCAAGTCCATCCACACGGAAAACGACATCAACGGCGGCAAGCTGGTGGACAATTATCGCTGGCTGCGCGACAAATCGAATCCTGA
>DATBVH010000049.1:0-5991 GCA_036515395.1 Candidatus Angelobacter sp. | reverse complement strand
TGGATCGGGTTCGGCGTGGTGGGCGCGGGTACTGAGCTGATGGTGACCGTTTCGCCGGGCTGTAACTGGTGCGGAACGGTGGTCGTGATCGTAACCGTGCTGACACCGCTGGCAACATTGTTGGAGCGCGATGCGCCTGCTGGATTCACGATGGGTGAAACGCCGCCTGCCGTGAGCGTGGGCGGGAACGTGTCCGCCACAACGGCCGATGAAACTGTGGTGCTGCTGTTGTTGGTGATATTGAGCGTATATTGCACCGGCGCACCGGCCTGGACCGTGCCGGGGGAAACTGTCATCGCGAGCGTGAGGTCTGCGCTGGCACAGCTGCGCGCAGGATACGCTACAAGATCCTGAATTTCGCCGGCACGACTAATGGCAACATCACTCAAGGCTGCCAGCACGCCGCCATTGCCGATCCTGAATACCGCAACTCCGAAAGCATCGTCCGCTACATAAAGGAAAGTGCCGGTAGCATCGGTCACCATTCCCGCGGGCGTGTGGATCTGTGCGCTGGTGCCGAATCTTCCAGTGTTCACCAGACTGCCATCAGAATTCACTGTGAAAGAGTTCACGCTGTTAGTGAACTGATTGCTCTGGAAGAGCAAACTGTTGTCAGGGCTATATAAGACCAGGTTGGAATTGTTTCCAGACGAGGTAAACGGCGTTCCCGGCACCGGAGTAAGAACGCCCAAAGTAGCACTGCCTGGATTGTTATCAATGGTCCATGCATCCGCAAGCGCGGGACTTCCGGTGGCTTCACCGGCATAGAGGCGGTCCGCAGCGCAGCTGAAATCGAGTCCGGAAAGACTTCCTGAACCTGTCTTGACAAACGGCGAACCCGTGACCGGTGTTAATGCGCCGGCGTTAATGGTGAACATCGACACGCTGGTTTGATTTGAGATCGCCAGGAACTGGCCGTTGGGAGAAACCATCATGCTGGCATTAGGCGAGCAGCAGTTCGCCGTAATCGTAGGATTGCCATCAACAGGATTCGGTAACGGCGTTACTGTCCCGCCGGCGCCGATGGTGAAAGTTTCAATCTGGCCATTGCTGGATGCAAAAAGAAAATTGCCGTCCGGCGTGGCCGCCAGTGAAATACCCTGGCAGGCGTCGAGCGTGAGTTTTACGGCAACGGGCGACCCGACGCGGGTGAGTACGCCGCTGGCCGGGTTGATCTGGAACGATGTAATGGTGAGATCGCCTGTGTTGGCCACAAAAAGCAAATTGTTGATCTGGCTAACCACGATCCGGTTAAGACCGTAACAGACCACGTTCGCGCCCACTCCGCCCGTGGAAAAGGGCGATCCGCTTACTTGCGTAAGCGCACCCGTGGCGGAGACGGAATAAGCAGAGACCGTGTTGGCGGCCGCCTGGTTATTCACATAAACGTAATTCCCCTGGGCCTGCGCGGCCAGAGGGGACAGGACCGCCATCACCAGCAGCAACATGGCTAAAAGCCGGAGCAATCCGGCAGGCTTGGTTCCTGTATTAACTCGCGTAGAAATTTGGGCGCGCATGGGTGTTGCCTCCAAAGGGGGTGCTTAGAACTGAATGAATGTCTGGACCGGATTGCCTTGGGCGTCGTTATACGTAACGCTCATGGCTGGACTGCTGCCTTTTTGCCAGGACGCGTACAGGCCCTGGGGAACGCGGAATGAGCCGCTGACATGTGTGCTGCTGCCTGCGACAAGAGAAAGTCCCGCCAGCTGTCCGTAAATCACGCGGCCGGCCTGCGGCTCGTGCAGTGAAATGGTGGCGTTGCCGATGCTGGAGGAAGTGTTGTTGGCGACGGTCAGCGTGATCGTAAGCTGAACGTCTTTGCCTGCCGTTGCCGCGGCGCCCAGGGTGTATGAGCCGGTGAAGTCACTGGCGGGCGCGGCAAACGCGCTCAACGCGAGCGCAAGCAATAGAACGGCAGAGATTCGCAGAGATGTGCGTGCGGAAATCATGGAATTCCTCCGGCGGCTTCAGCCCATGGCTAAAGCCGGACAAAAAAAATGAAAAGCCTTGTTAAAACTGCTTAGGGATGGGAGCCCGGAAGGGACTTTCTTTCTCTTACCCTGATAGTTCGTGCTGCGATACTCGTATAGCGATACTTAATATCGAAGGCATTAAGGGCGGCTTGGAGTCGAATTAAAATTTCAAAACTTCGGAAATTTAGCGCGCCGGTCTTGCCAAATGCTTTGCTTTGCAGGACATTCCTGTCTTCTCAATCAACAGACATATCGCCGCAAAATAAAACAACTCAAACAAAAGTGGGTGTAGAGACCGGAAGGGAATGCCGCTATCTCTTTTCCCGAAAATAAATCAGATTGCAGTTTGCGGAACCAGCCCGGAAGGAGCCGGAACCTGAAGTTCGTACTACCAAACATGGCAAGAGTAAGCAGCTGGAATTAGGCTGGCGTTAAGGACAAATTAAAAATTCAAAAGATTGATCGTGCTGCGACCTAGTTCATGACGAAGGTTGTTTGGGCAGAGATTCGGCGTTGTTTGCGGAGAAATAAATTCTAATTCGCTCTTTTTTCGTTGCTTCCCATTCGTGCGGAGTGTATAAGCAGAGGCGGGACGCTCCCGGTGTTGCGACCGGGTAACGTCCCTAACCAAAGCACCTGATGAAGAGGCGACAATGGCTACTATTGATGTTACTCAAAAGTCCCGTATTTATCACACCCTCTCAGAACTCAACACAGCGTTTGCGGCGATTGTGGGCCACTGCGACACATTGCAGCAGACCGGATTGTTCAAATCAAAAGCAGCAAAACTCCTGCCCAGTTTCGTCCAGGAGCTGCAAGCCGAATGCAACCAGGAATTCCTTGAAAGCATTGAGGCGCTTGAGCTTGAGGACTGGAACCGATTCGGCAAGATCAGGCAAAAGTGGGAAAAGTACATCGGAGACCCCGATGATGTTTTCATTCATGCCGAAGAACGCAGAAAAGAACTGGCCAAGCAGCGTAAAAAGAAAAAGGGCCGATAGGGGAATCAATTCCGCATCCAACAGACCCGCCTTTAACAGACTGTAAAAGGCGGGTTGTTTATTTGTGATGCCGTGACAATGGCAGTGCAATAGCGCAATCAAGATGCGTGAAATAGCAAGATGAATTTGAAGCGTTTCCTGAGTTGATGTAGCCCCTAAACATGTCGTGATTAGCGATCTATCATTAGCAACCCATCTTACCCCCGCGACGTGCCATCCTGAGGCGAGCCCCCGAACCGCAAAATGTTTCGACACGGTTTCCGCGAAGCCGAAGGATCGGCTCCGCTGCACCCTAGGGCTATCCAGACAGGCCTGCTGGGATGATCGGCTGCCCTGAAGAGCAGCGGAGCAGATCCTTCGCCCTCGCATCCGGAGCACAGTAAAGGAGCAGAGCATCGTGCTCGGCTCAGGATGGCACATCCAGGAAGATAGAGATTGGTGATCGGGATACAGCAAAGCTGGAAAGCTTTAGTGCGTTTTTTCCGGACACCAGTCTTCATCCTCCGTACGGACGGGCCGCTTGGTGGCGCGGGCCTGAACGTCACGCAGAAAACACTCGAGTTCCATCAACGCCTTGGGGTAGGCAGGGCGTTGTGTGTTCAGCAAGGGATAGAAATCCTTGATGGCGATGGTCTGCCCGCCCGAAGCATGCTGGATCTTCAGTTGCGCTTCCCAGTCAAAATCCACCACCTTAATTTGTGAAGGGATCTCAGCCGGCACGGCGCGTAGTTCTTTGCTGTTCAGTAAGGCAGTCAATTGATGCAATTGGGCAGGCGTGAGCCTGATGTTGACAGTGCCCGTTTTGCGGTCGTTGCCGGACTCACTATAACGCACGCGGCCGTCCGCAAATATTTGAAAGTCCTCTGTATGAGCGTTCCCAATAATGGGCCCTTTAATGTCATTGTGTACCACCAACATTGCCTTTGGCGTGTCCTTGGCGAACAATAACGACCCACAGAAAAATGTGAGAGCCAGAAAAAGGAATCGCATAAGCAGCAGTTTACCTCAAGCCTAAATTCCGCCAACGGCGGTTGAATGCATGGCGCGACCTGCAATAAAAAAGGCTGGCGATGTTCCGCCAGCCTGTTGGTTAAGGTTAAAGTTACGGAACGATGTAAACGTGTCCTTGACCGTGCACCCCGGTTACAGGCGGCACGAGGTGGCTCTTTTGCAACGTCTGATCCGGAATGACCAAAGCCGGATCGTCACCAATTGCCAGGTTGGCTTTGGAGTCGGTCTGGCTGTTGAAGGCCAGCGCCGTCACCGCACTAATATCCTGGTTCAGGCTCAGCAGCGGGCTGAAGGACGCCTGCGATACCCAATCGACCATGGTGGTGCAGATGGATCCGAATTGCGCCACTTCAGGCGGCAGGGCCAGGCCACCGGTTACTGCGCTTGCCTGAGGGAGTCCCAGGCTGCCCATAAAGAGACCAGGAGCAGTTCCAGGATCTGCCGGCACGGTGGCTGAAAGCTTTACACCCATCGGCGGCAAGCATTTTTCGCGATCACCCACCGGGCCAACAGCAAAGGCGGCCGGGTTGACGAACAACTGCGGGCTCAGCAGAGATTGCGGATCAGGGCTTTGCAGGCGCGAGATGGGTTTATCCACTGTGCGAGCGCTGCCTCTCTGCAGATCAGGCGACGCTGACACAAGCACGGTTACCTGGCTGCCTTTCACAAGCTGGCCTGCAGTACTTGGCGGTGGTCCAAGCTCGGCCATATAGAGATCATTCCCCATAAAGGACATGCTGAGGACTCCGACACCTTTGCTCAGTCCACCCACCGCGATTGGCGCGGTTGGAGCCGTTGCCGGCTGCTGAATTTTGAAGATAGAGCCGATATTGTAGTAACCAACGTAAACCGCTCCATCATTGAACGGACCAGTTGGAATGGCCACTGCTGACGGTACACCTCTACCGGAATTCAGCACGCCAGTCTGTGACACCGTGCCGCCGGTGCCATCTGGGATAAAGACGAGCCGAGCGATGCTGCCAGTCGTTGTGCAGGGCAGAACCACGCAACCCGAAGAATCCGGGACATATACGCTTTGTCGGCCGAATGCATCAGGCGCAGAGGCCGCAGGTTGTCCCGGTACGAAGAAGCCCGTTGGGGATGAAGCCACCGCTGGTCTGAAGCAATGGGTCATGGCAGCCGCGCCGGTGATCGGGTTCTGATCAATGCGGCAGAAACCATTGTCTTCATCGGAAACCCACCAGTTGGTCTGCAACCAGAGCAAACCTCTTGGATGGGTCACGCCGGAGAGGAGCAGAACTGCGCGCCTTCTGGCATCGTTGCTGGGGGCGCCGACCGGAGGATTGTCGTTACCAGTCTCGCTGTTGACGCATGGAGGCGGATTGAACCGCGTTACAACGCAAGGCTCCTGGGTTAGCGAGGGCGAGGCTCTGTACAGCCAGGATCTGCCGGTCTTAGGCAGAACTCCGGCCACCGCCGGAGGCGGAGCTTCAATGATCGGGTCAGTGGTAACGGTCATGTCTTCGACGAAACCGCTTCCATCGGCAAGGGCGACCGGGGTTGCGCTCTGGATCCAGTTCATACCGAAAATCAGGGTATATTGCTGAGGAATGGTGCTGGGCACGCATGGCGGGGCGACCTTGGGCACTGCGCAAGGGATACCGCTTTGGTTCCAGACCTGCATGTTGCCGGCGCTGAATGTGTCATAGCGGATTACGCGGTTGCCGTTACCCCAGTAAAGCCAGCGTCCATCAGTATGGGAGGAGATGAACTGATCAGAGATCAATCCCTGCTGGCTTTGTAATTTGCCGAACTCCAGCATGGCCTGGCAGGCAGGCATCGTGTAGTTGCACAGGTCAGCATTTTGAATGCGATTCAAAAAGCCGGCTTGCGTGGCCCATAGATCATGGCCAACCCAGGCCAGACTAAGCAGTGTGGAACCGCTGAAAGAGGTTCCTACGCGCTCCACGGCGTTTCCGGCCGGCGTGAAATTGGGCGTCAGAGGATTTCTGATGCGCCAAATATCGCCGCTACCCTGGAAGCAG
>DATBVH010000048.1:0-2588 GCA_036515395.1 Candidatus Angelobacter sp. | reverse complement strand
TGGGAATCGCCTTCACGCTGCAGGCGCAGAAATTCGTGGTGAACCCGGGACCGTCGTTCATCCTGATGACAATCATCACTCTGACCACGGGCAGCATCTTCATTATGTGGCTGGGCGAGCAGATTACGGAACGCGGCGTTGGCAACGGCATGTCATTGCTGATTTTCGCCGGCATCGTTGTCGGATTGCCTAAAGCCGTGGTGGATCTGTCGCAAAAAGCGCGCTCTTCGGCCTGGGGCAGTTTCACAGTTCCTGCGCTGCTGATTCTCGTCGCGATCATGATCCTGGTGGTGGCGTTCATCGTCTTTATGGAACGCTCAGAGCGGCGCATTCCAGTGCAGTATGCCAAGCGCGTTGTAGGACGCCGCATTATGGGCGGTCAGGCCACGCATCTGCCTTTGCGCGTGAATTCCGGCGGCGTGATGCCGGTAATTTTTGCTTCGTCACTGCTCAGCATTC
Organism: Candidatus Angelobacter sp.; assembly: GCA_036515395.1. Classification (GTDB taxonomy): domain Bacteria; phylum Acidobacteriota; class Terriglobia; order Terriglobales; family Acidobacteriaceae; genus Angelobacter. Next base: position 2,129 of record DATBVH010000048.1, on the reverse strand, counting down.
CGCAGATGCTTACGCTTTCCAATGCGTTTAAGCCGGGCGGAACGTTGAACCGCTATTTTGGCGGGACAATGGAGCAGCTCAAGTGGGGCGAGCCGCTCTACACGCTGCTGTATGCGGTGGGCATCATCTTCTTCGCTTATTTCTACGTTTCCATCGTGTTCAATCCGTCTGATGTGGCGGACAACATGCGGAAATACGGCGGCTTTATTCCGGGCATACGTCCCGGCCATCGCACGCGCGACTACATTAACGACGTGCTGACGCGTGTGACCCTGGTGGGCGGTTTGTACCTGATCCTGATTTCGCTGATTCCGGAATGGATGATCGCCGGTATCCATCTTGATCACATACCGTGGATTGGGCCAAAGGTGTTCAGCGGCCTGCCTACATGGGTGCTGCACGGCTTGAACGTGAACTTTTACTTTGGCGGAACATCGCTGTTGATCGTGGTAGGCGTGGCCATGGACACGGTGAACCAGATTGAGTCACAGCTGGTGATGCGCCACTATGAAGGCTTTACTTCTCGCAGTGGACGAGTACGCGGCAGAAGGCTCTGGGGTTAAGCGGAATTTCCGGCCGGCACGGTGTTGACGCTATGAGCGGGAAAAACATACCTGTTGGTCCGATCGTCCTGCTGGGAGCGCCAGGAGCAGGCAAAGGCACACAGGCCAAGCTGATTGCCGGACATTACGGAATTCCCCATATATCGACTGGGGACATTCTGCGGGACAACGTGGCCCGCAGCACCGAGTTGGGCAGAAAAGCAAAACGGGTCATGGAGCGGGGCGACCTGGTATCCGATGACCTGGTAAATGGGATGGTTTCAGAACGGCTCAAGCAGCCGGATACTGGCCGGGGTTTTGTTCTGGATGGCTTTCCGCGGACGGTAGCGCAGGCGGAATGGCTGGATCGTGAGCTGGCGGGGAAGGCAGGGGAGAGAAGGCCGACGGTTGTCGTGGACGTTGATGTAAGTTATAATCAATTACTGCAACGGCTTACAGGCCGCCGTACTTGTCCTGTCGACGGCAAGATTTACAACATCTATCTCCAGCCGCCCAAAACTGAAGGCGTTTGCGACGTCTGCGGCACCCAGTTGTTCCAGCGCGTTGACGATACGGAAGAGGTCATATCTGAGCGTTTAAAGAGTTATAAACGCCAGACGAAACCTCTGGAAGATTTTTACCGGAAGAAGGGCCGCTTGCGCCTTGTGAACGGAGATCAGCCAGTTGAGAAGGTCACGGCGGAGATGTTTCGGGCAATTGAAGGCGGCGCTGCCGCGGCAGGCACGACTGAGTAGTAGAAGTAAGTAGTAGTTGAAGTAAGAATGATTAATTGCAAATCACAATCCGAACTGGCCAAAATGAAGCGCAGCGGCCAGATCGTCCGCCAGGTTCTGGATGCGGTAAAAGCAATGGTCGCGCCCGGCGTTTCCACCATGGACCTGGAAAACGCAGCGGAAGAAAAGATCCGCGAGTTTGGCGCGAAGCCGGCATTTAAAGGTTATTGCGATTATCCCTGCGTGCTGTGCACGTCGGTAAACAATGAAATCATTCACGGTATTCCGTCAGAGAAGCGCGTGCTGAAAGAAGGCGACATTGTTTCTATCGACTGCGGCGTAGTTCTGGACGGCTATTACGGCGATTCGGCCATTACCGTTCCAGTAGGCAAATCGATTGCGCCGGAGTTGCAAAAGCTGCTCGATGTAACGGAAACGTCGCTGAAGAAGGCCATCGCTGAAGTGAGGCTGGGCAAGACGGTTGGAGACGTGGGCGCGGCAGTGCAGGAATATGTTGAAGCCAATGGTTTCAGCGTGGTGCGCGAATTTGTGGGGCACGGAATCGGAACGCGGCTGCATGAAGACCCGCAGGTCCCGAATTTCGGCACGCGTGGTCACGGAACGCGGCTGCGTGAAGGCATGGTCATTGCTATTGAGCCGATGGTGAATATCGGCAAGCCCGGAGCGCGCGTCCTGGATGACAAGTGGACCGCAGTGACTGAAGACGGCAGCTACAGTGCGCATTTCGAGCACACAGTGGCGGTGACGAGAAATGGTCCGCTGGTGTTGACTGAGTAGCTGGTGGAAGATTGGCCGTTAAGGGCTGCGTGAAAAAGATCGAGGGATCTCTACA
>DATBVH010000047.1:0-6861 GCA_036515395.1 Candidatus Angelobacter sp. | reverse complement strand
CTTTTTGGTGACGTACGAATCACGGTGCCAAACGATCGATGCAGGCGCATACATAGCCTTGTATCCGGCACGGAGGGTGCGCACTGACCAATCCACATCTTCATAGCCGACGAAGAAGATCTCATCCAGCAAGCCGATTTTGCGCGCGGCGTCGGCCCTCACCAGCAGGGCGCAGCCTGAGACAAAGGAAACTTCCCGTGTCTGGTCATAGCTGCCAACATCGCTCTCACGCAATCCAAAATGGGTTGGGAAAGTTTTCCAGGGGACATACTCGCCGCCGGCGTACCAGATTTTGTCTGCCGGCTCAAAATAATAAATCTTGGGATTCACCATGCCGATGCGCTCATCGGTTTCAGCTACGCGAACCAGTTCGGTCAGAAAATTTGGGGCAACAATCGTGTCATTGTTCAGCAGAAGCAGGTAATCGGTTCCACGCGACAGAGCATCGCGCATGCCAACGTTGTTGCCGCCCGTAAATCCCAGGTTTTGTTCATTGAAAATAACTCTTACGTCAGGAAACTCCTGGGCCAGCTTTTTACCCGAGCCATCGACTGAGCCGTTATCCACCAGCACCACTTCAAATGCGGGGTAGTCAATCTTTTTAAGCGAAAGCAGACAATCGCGGGTAACGTCGTAACTATTCCAGCTCAGGATGATGATGCTGACTTTGGGTTGACGGCGTGGCGTTTTATCCATGTGTATCGTGTGAGTGTTCGCCGGCAAGGCTTCCGGCTCGTCACGTCAGTGATCGTGCGATTCGCCTACATTATATTGTAGCGAATCGACGGCTGCGGGAATCTGCCGATGAATCCAGCAAGGCGCTGCTTCTGAAATTATGACTTTGCGAAAAATTCCCGGAACGTATGCAAAATCCGAGCCGGAAGATTTTCTTCCGTTTTCTTTCCCAGCAGCTCGTGACCGGCGCCTTCAATTTCCAGCAGCATCGTCTGCGCCGGAATCAATTTCAGCGCGGCGCTCATCTCATCATGCGAGCCGAACGGATCTCGCCCGCCATGGACAAACAATGATGGCGTCTTGAGCTGAAGAAAATGCGCAGTCCGCAACTGCGTGGGTTTGCGTGGAGGATGCAGCGGGTACGAGAGCAACAGGAGTCCATCGACGAGTTGCGGTTGTTCGGCCGCGAGCATGCTGCCCTGGCGTCCGCCGTAGGAATGTCCGCCAAGAAAGATGCGCCCTGATGTTCTTGAACGCAATATGTCTACTGCCCGGCGCAAACCTTCACGGTCGCGCGCAGCCATGGCTGGAAATGGCGGCCCGTGGAGACGGGACTGGCGAAATGGCAGATCGCAACGCAGGATGAGATATCCAGCGTCTGTGAAAGCATCGGCAAGGGCGATCAGTAATTTGCTTTGGCAGTTCGCTCCAGCGCCATGCGTGAGGACGAGTGCATCGCCATTGGCGTGTGCAGGCTCATGCAGAAAGCCGCGTACCGGCGGCTCAGCAGCTACATCAGAAAATTCACCATAGACGGTCATTACGCCACTTCCACACGGGAGAATCGAAGGCGCTCAACTTCGTCATGCATCTTGAGTGACGCCTGCTTGCGGTCAGTAAAGAGAAAGCTATTGGACGAAAAATTCACGCGGGCGATGATGGAATGCTTACCCAGCAGATGAAGAAGATGAGGGAACAGCTTCATGGTCCCAAAGTAGCAAGCTTCAGCGGCCGCAATGCCGTCAGGAATGGCGTACTCGATGCTGGCGGCAGAAACGGGAACCTGCAGGTCAACCGCGGGCTGGAAAAGAGAAGAATGAAAGGGCAAGACGCGGGAACCGTCTGAACTGGTGCCTTCAGGAAACAAGAAAAGCGGCAAGCCGCCCGCGAGCGCCGACTGTATTTCCGGCTGGATGGCATGCGTTTCACTGCGACGCGAGCGATCGACATAGATAGTGCCGGCAAGAGTGGCAATCCATCCCACGGCAGGCCAGGCGCGCACTTCGCGTTTTGCGACGAACGCGCACGGCGCAATGGAGCTGTAGACCAGAATATCCAGATAGCTGAGGTGATTGCTGGCGATCAATCCCGCGACTGCAGGCGAGCCTGTGACTTCAATGCGGATGCCCATGCGAGGAAGAGTCCGCCGCGACCAGCGATGGAGCACGTGAATGCGTGTGTGCTGCTGCAATCTGCCACCGAAGCGGCGCAATATGTATTCCGCCAGACAGCCGAAGATGCCCCAAAATAATCCACAGCCGCGGACAATCACACGGGCGATTCGCTTCGGCGATGCGGGGGGAGCAATTTCCATTGACAAGAAGATGCTGGCTTGTCGGCAGCCCACTAGTCAACTCTATTCGCGCAAGAAAGTCCAGGAACTGGCGTTCTGGTAACGTCCTGTGGGACCCATGAAAGCAGCCTGCGCTGAAAAGGCAAGCTCTGCGCAACTGATAGAATAAGGCAAACTGCTAGACTGATTCGCAGCTTGCCAGCGTCTTTATGCACATATTGCGCGCGGTAATGAGCATTTTTACTTTTACAGAATGAGGAAGCACCGAATGAAAGCAATCTTCGCCACAACGTTATTATTCATTGTCGTACTTCTGAGCGGTTGCCTGGGATCAAGCAGCAGTTCTACTGCTCCAACTCTGGCATTTGTCTACGTTGTGGGGCAGGGCGACAATTCAATCCATGCTTTTGCGGAGAAGTCCACTGGCGATTTGCCAGCGCAGGCGATTTCCTCATTTCTCACCACGCCCCGGCCAACCGCCATTGCACTGCACCCTTCCAAAAATTTTCTTTATGTACCCAACCTGACTTCCAACACCGTTTCAGGATTTACTATTGACCATACTGCCGGAGTGCTTGCGCCCATTGGCACCGCTCTCTCGCCTACTCCTGTGTGCGTCAGCACTTCTGTATGCTCTAATCCGATATCAGTGGCAGTTAATTCCGCAGGCCAGTTCTTGTTTGTGCTGAACCAGGGTTCAGCCTCACCTGCGGTGCCTGCTTCCATCTCCGTCTTCAACATTGATCAGACTCGGGGCCTGCTGAGTCCAGTTTCCGGATCTCCGTTTGCATTTGCCTCGCTTGTGGCCCCGAACCCGCAATTTCTGGCAATCTCGCCGACTCAGGGTTTCTTGTACGTATCCAACGGAGCAGCGGGCAACATCTCAGCTTTTGCGATTGGAAGCAGCGGCACTCTAACCGAGCTTGGTGGCTCTCCATTTTCGCTTGGCGCCGGCGCAACCGCTGCGGGACTTGCCATTGATCCCAAAGGACAGTTCCTTTACGCTGCCGATTCTGCCAATAACAAAATCGCCAGCTTCAATGTTTCCGGCGGACCGCTGGCGGCTGTGGCAGGATCACCATTTGCTGCCGGAACGAAACCTGAAGGCGTTACCGTGGATGCGACCTCTACTTTTGTTTACTCGGCAAATCAGGGATCGAATGACGTTTCCGCGTTTAAAGCCACTTCAGGCGCGTTGACGCAGGTCGCGGGCTCACCTTACCCGGTGCAACCCAATGGCTCTGTTGGAGCGCCACAGCCTGTATTCCTGACGGTGGATGTTTCCAACACCTTTCTATACGTCGCGAATTTCGGTTCTTCCAGCATTTCGGCTTTTGGCATCAAGTCATCCGATGGAACATTAGGGCTGCTTACAAATTCCTCTTTCTTTCCAGGCGTTGCGCCGCTTTGGATCGTTACCACGAAGTAATTCGCAACGTTGGTGAATGTAAGCCAGCAAAACGATTAAAATTATGGCGGGTGATGCTCAGGCAGCTTGTTTCTTGCGCTGCCTTGGACGCTCCGCAAGACGTCGCACTTTTTTGTCGGCATAGTCGGCCAGGCGGAATAAGGTTATCCCGGCAAACAGTATTGCCACCCATCCCATGCCGAGAATGATCCAGAGCATCATATCTATTTAAGATTCAATCCAGTGTTGCAAGGTTGGTCTTAACGGCCAGTCCCCCTGTGAACTTCGCCGCCTTTCATGACGAAATCAATCTTCTGCAATACGTCAACATCGGCCAGCGGATCGCCTTTTACTGCAACTAAGTCCGCATATTTTCCCGCGGTAATGCTGCCCACATCATTCTGCATGCCCAGCAGCTCCGCAGCGCTGCTGGTAGCGGAGCGGATGGCTTGAATCGGCGTCATGCCGTACTTCACCATATAAGGAAATTCTTTTGCCGGATTGATGCCCCAATCAAAACCGCCTACATCAGTGCCAAAAGCAATCTTTACGCCTGCCTGCATTGCGCGCCGGAAAGTATCTTCATGGATTTTGATCATCTCCAGCCAGACTTTTGCTCCGGCAGCCGCGCGCCCCTGTGCCACGTACTCGCCAACGTAAATCGTAGGGACATAAAAGATCCCTTTCTGCGCCATGGTTTTCAGGTCGGCTTCCGCAATGTAATTGCCGTGTTCAATGGAGTCTACGCCGGCCTCAACCGAGTTGTGTACGCCATTCAACGCCATGGCGTGCGACGCTACTTTGTGATGCTGGCGATGCGCTTCATCCACGATGGCGCGCAGTTCGTCGAGCGTAAAAGTTGGTATGTCATCCAGCACTCCATCCGGACGCACAAAATAACTGCGATCGGAATATACCTTGATCCAATCCGCGCCGTAGCTGATCTGCTCACGCACAGCTTTGCGGCCATCTTCAGCCCCGTCCACCACCTGCACGCCGTGAGGCACGGTAATTTCCGGCGAATACCCTGAAAGCGGATAGGCGCCCGTAACATCCATGGCGCGCGTGGCGACTTTCATCCGCGGGCCGGGAATAATTCCATTGTTGATGGCCTTCTTCAAATCGACATCGGCATAGCCGGCGCCTTCGGTTTCCAGGTCGCGAATGGTAGTAAAACCGTAACCGAGCGCCAGACGCACAGAGCGTGTCCCCAGAATCGCCCGATAAGCCGTGGACTGCTTCAGCAACTGCTCGTCGTAGTCGGCGGCCGTAATGTCGCCCTGCAAAAGCGTATGCGTATGCGTGTCAATCAATCCGGGCAAGCAGGTGTGGTCAGAAAGATCTATTACCTGGCCTTCCGGAGCCTTAGTATTTTCCTGAACCTGCTGAATGCGCTCGCCCTGGATAGTGATCAGCACATTGCGCTGCACCTTGCCGGTTTCCGGCTGCACCAGCGCTCCGCAATGGACATAACGCGTGACAACTTCGGCGTTCTTGATCGGAGCTTTCTGCTGTTCCTGCGCAACTACGATTGAAATCAGAAGTAAGCTAATCGCGAAAACTGCAAGCGCCTTGATCGACAATCCTCTCATCCATGCCCTCCCAGGGAAGCTGATAATCCTAACAGGTTGAGAAATCACGGACTAGGCATTCAGCGTATCAGTGCTCTCGTTTAGGGCGGTTTAATATGTGACGGTCTCCGCGACTTGTTGGCGCCGCTTAGATTGTAAGAATGTAAAAAGAGACAGCCGGTGCTTGAGCCACCGGCTTTCTTCTGATTGATTGCTGTTAGCGCGAAGGCCGCGTCGTCCTGCGCGGAACAAGCCTAATATTAACCCACTCATGCAGCGATGTTAGCGGAAAATCCAGCCGTTCAATCGTGTCGGCAAATCCTGCCCGTTGGACGCGGAGCAAATGTGTTTGCCGCGACAGGTGAGGGATTACATATCTGCCGTAGGAAGTTGGAGCCAATTCCTTGTTATCGAGAAAGACAGTCACGTCCGGCGGGCTGCAAACGATCACGGTTTCCACGCCCATAAAATACCAGCCGCCAAGACCGCCAAGCACGATCAGAAGAAGCAAGATCAGAACGATGACGCGGAACGAACTCCCTCCGGGCTGAGCGGGCGGATAGTCGCTGGGCGTGGCGTAAAGTGGAGCAGCAACTTGCGGCGCTGGTTTGACTGGAGCCTGTTCAATGGGATCAGGTTGGGCCAACGGTGCAACGGCGCTTGCGGCTGATGCCGCTTCGATACTCGACAGCGCAGGTGTGGTTTTAATTGGTTGCGGCTGTGCGGGAGCTTCTGTTGATTTCGGAGTGATGGATGTCGCAGCAACTTCGTTAACGCGCGCCGTCTGCTCAGTCTCGAGCGCTGGAGTGGCTGGGGCTACTCTGCTTGTTAGGTCAGGAACTTTGTTCGCGCTGCCTGCCACTGGCTGTCCGCAATTTGTACAAAAGCCGGTTCCCGGATCAAGGCTGGTGCCGCAATTTGTGCAGAATGCCGTAAGCGAAGGTGGTGCTGTTTCGAGTGCGGGCGGAGCAGCCGCCGCGACAACAGGAACAACTTCAGCAATCGGCGGAGGCTGTTCATCCAGCCGTGTGCCGCACTCGTTGCAGAAAACAGAATCATGATCAACCTGTGCGCCGCAGGCAGAACAAACCGGACGCGTTGCCGTAACCGCAGCAGAAGGGTGTGCCGCGGCCGGCATTGGCTTGCCGCAAGAAGTACAAAAACTCGCTGATTCCTCTACCTGATTTCCACACGACGTACAAAGAGCCATTCACTTGCTCCAGGCATTCGCAAGCGCCACTAACAAAGACGCGTGCTGCTTACTTTCCTGCCACAATCTTCTCCACCAACTGCGAGTAGTCGGTCTTCTCGATCCCATAAACCTGCTTGTTGAACTCATCCACCTTCTGCGAGTAATTCATTGAGCAGAATTTTGGCCCGCACATCGAGCAGAATTTGGCTTCTTTGTAGTAATCGTCGGCCAGCGTTTCATCATGCATGGAGCGAGCGGTTTCCGGATCAAGCGATAAGGCAAACTGTTTATCCCAATCGAAGGTGTAGCGCGCATAGCTCAGCGCGTTGTCGCGGTCCTGCGCGCCCGGACGGTGCCGCGCAACATCCGCCGCATGCGCCGCGATCTTGTAAGCAATGATTCCGTCCTTCACGTCCTTCTCATTCGGCAATCCAAGGTGTTC
>DATBVH010000046.1:0-6085 GCA_036515395.1 Candidatus Angelobacter sp. | reverse complement strand
TCTCTTTCAAAACTTTTGAAGTTTACTTCGTCCTTCCGCCCTCGGTCTTCAACTCTTCCGCCGCCGACGCTTGTGCTGCTGCCAACCGTGCCGTGAGCACGCGATAAGGCGAGCAGGAGACATAGTTCAATCCGATTTTGTGGCAGAACTCCACCGATGCCGGATCGCCGCCATGTTCGCCGCAGATTCCGATCTTCAGGTTCGACCGCGTCTTGCGTCCCTTCTTCACCGCAGTCTGCATCAGCTCGCCCACGCCTTCCTGATCGATGGTGGCAAACGGATCGCTCTTCAGTATCCCACGCTCAATGTAAGCTGGCAGGAATTTGCTGATGTCGTCGCGCGAGAACCCATAAGCCGTCTGCGTAAGATCGTTAGTCCCAAAGCTGAAGAACTCAGCGTCAGAGGCGATCTGATCGGCCACGGAGCATGCGCGCGGCAGCTCAATCATGGTGCCGACCATGTACTCAATTTTGGTTCCCTTCTCTTTGAAGACCTGCTCCGCGACCTGGCGAATGATGGCGCTCTGGTTTTCCATTTCTTTCATCATGCCGACAAGCGGCACCATGACTTCAGGAAATACCTTTACCCCTTCTTTCGACACATTCACTGCCGCTTCAAAAATGGCCCGCGCCTGCATCTCAGAAATTTCCGGATAAGTAATTCCCAACCGACAGCCGCGGTGTCCCAGCATGGGGTTCAATTCATGCAACTCTTCTACGCGACGCAACAGCTCACGCGCTTCTTTCAGCCGTGGCGAATTCGCATCTTTGATTTCCAGCTGAGCGATTTCCACCATCAGCTCTTCGCGGCGAGGCAAAAACTCATGCAACGGCGGATCCAGAAGGCGGATAGTTACCGGGAAACCATCCATGGCTTTGAACACACCTTCAAAATCTGAGCGCTGCATCGGCAACAACTTGGCGATCTCCGCTTTGCGTGCCGCTTCCGTGCGGGCCAGAATCATATTCCGCATGTGCCCTATGCGATCTTCGGCAAAGAACATGTGTTCGGTGCGGCACAGGCCAATACCTTCTGCGCCAAAGCTGCGGGCGGCCACAGCATCGCGCGGGATATCCGCGTTGGCGCGAACACCCAGTTTGCGGAAAGGCTCAGACCATTTCAGCAGCGTTTGCAGGTCCGGATCGTCCGGTTTGGCCGGTACTGTGCCAAGCTGCCCTTTGATTACGCGTCCAGTTGTGCCATCCAAAGAGAGCCAATCGCCTTCTTTAAGCGTATGCGGGCCAACGCGCATGATCTTTTTCTTGTCGTCGATTTCAATTTCACCTGCGCCCACAACGCAACATTTGCCCATACCGCGCGTAACAACGGCAGCGTGGCTCGTCATACCGCCGCGCGAGGTCAGAATCCCGGCGACTACTTCCATGCCGTGAATGTCTTCCGGCGTCGTCTCGCCGCGCACCAGGATCACCGGATTCTTCTGCGCCCCGGTTCCAGCCGCGACGACCGCATCATTGGCGGTGAAAACAATTCGCCCTACGGCGGCTCCCGGCGATGCCGGTAACCCTTTGGCAATTACTTCTACGTTGCCGCCTTTTTCATCCAGCTTGGGAACCAGAAAGTCATAAAGCTGGTTTGGTTCGACGCGGAAAATTGCTTCTTCCGGCTTGATCAAACCTTCCTTCACCATATCGAGCGCTACTCGAACAGCGGCGCGTCCGGTACGCTTGCCGTTGCGCGTCTGCAACATGTACAAGCGGCCTTCCTGGATGGTGAATTCAAAATCCTGCATGTCACGATAATGATTTTCCAGTCGCGTGGTAATGTCGCGTAGCTGGTCATAAACCTTTGGCATCAACTTGTGCAGTTCAAGAATGTGTACAGGCGTGCGCACGCCGGAAACCACATCTTCACCCTGCGCGTTCATCAGAAACTCGCCGTAAAACTCTTTGTCGCCATTCGCAGGATTGCGGGTAAAGCCCACACCAGTTCCGCTGGTCTCACCCAGATTGCCGAACACCATTGCCTGAACGTTGACGGCGGTCCCAAGATCGTCGGAGATGTTGTTGATGCGCCGGTAAACTTTGGCGCGATCGTTGTTCCATGAGCGGAAAACTGCGTTTCGCGCGCCCACCAACTGCTCCACCGGATTCTGCGGAAAATCCTGCTTTGTATGCTCGCGGACAAGCTCCTTATATTGCGCGATCACTTCCTGCAGATCGGCGGCGGTGAGTTCGGTGTCGAGCTTCACGCCGCGCTTGTGTTTTTGGCCGTCAAACACTTCTTCAAATTCAGCTTTGGGGATATCAAGGACCACGCTGCCGTACATCTGGATCAAGCGACGATAGGAATCGTAAGCAAAGCGTTCATTGCCGCTCTTGCGCGCCAGCGCCTTTACGCTTTCATCGTTCAGGCCCAGGTTCAGGATCGTGTCCATCATGCCGGGCATGGAAAATTTTGCACCCGACCTCACGCTGACCAGCAGCGGATTCTCGCCCGCGCCCAGCTTCTGTTTCTGCAACTCTTCCAGCCGGGCCAGTGCATCTTTCATCTGCCGCTCCAACGCATCAGACACTTTGCCGGTCTTCATGAACTCACGGCAAGCGGCGGTCTGAATGGTAAAGCCCGGAGGCACAGGCAGTCCGGCGTTTGTCATCTCAGCCAGGCCTGCGCCCTTGCCGCCCAACTCATCCTTCATCTTGCCGTTGCCTTCAGCCTTGCCGGCGCCAAAAAAGAATACGTATTGGGTTCCCTGTTGTGGTTGCGCAGCTGTCTCGGACTCTGGTTTGGAAAGGGGAATAACGCTCATTGGCCTGTCTCCATTGAAAGGTGAAAGTTGGAACTGAAAGCCCAAGCTGACTTGTCTGCTTGCTGGCTGTTTGTGATCTTCTATTTTACTAGGCTTGAGGACATGGCGCGAGTCTTTGCGTCGTTTAAGATTTCCTTTGTGGTCCTTCGTGGCCTCTGTGGTTAAGGGTTTTCGGGCGATTACCCTACTTCCGCTCCGTCACAATCTCAGAAAAATCCGCGATGCTTGAGAATTCATTTACCAGAGTTTGCAACAGGCCCAGCCGTTGTGCGCGCAGGTTCTCGTCGTCGATCATGACCATGACTTTGTCGAAGAAGGCATCGATCGGCGGGCGCAGCCGGGAAATCTCGATCAGAGCAGGTTCGTACTGACGCGCCGCGCTCAGTTCTTTTACCTTTTTAGCGACTCTCGGCACTGCGTCAGCAAGCTTTTTTTCTTCTTCATCTTTCAGCGCCGCAGGATTGAATGGCGCAGCAATCTTCTTCTTTGTCTCTGCTGCCTGGCGCAAAATGTTCTTCATGCGTTTGAACGCAATCGAGATCGATTCAAAGTCGCTGGAAGGACGAACTTTGGCAACTGCCTGCGCTCGTGCGACTGCATCAATCACATCGTCCGCGTCGGCAGCCAGCGTTGCGTTGACTACGTCATACGCAAGCCCAAGCACGTCGCGCAGGTAGAACTCCAGCCGCTCACGGAAAAAGCCGCGAACTGCTTGAACGTAGGCTTCTCCGCTGATGGTAAACTTCTTCTCCGCTTCACTCCCCTTGTAGCCCTCCCGGGCATCTTCCATGATCTGCCCGAGGTTCAGCGGCAGCTTGTGCTCGACAATGGTCTTCACGATTCCGTTCGCTTGCCGCCGCAGAGCAAACGGATCTTTCGATCCCGAGGGAACCAGCCCCAGCGCAAACATTCCGGCAATGCTGTCTGCTTTGTCGGCGATAGAGAGGACCGCGCCTTCCAGCGTTCGCGGTGCGGAATCTTCAGTCGACTCCGGTTTGTAATGGTCATAAATCGCAATGGCGACGGTTTCTGATAATCCCTGTGCCTTCGCATACAAACCACCGACGACCCCCTGCAGCTCCGTGAATTCCTTGACCAGCTCCGTTGTGAGGTCCGTTTTGGCCAAGCGCGCGGCTTGCTGGACTGCGACACCATCAACCTTCTGGCCGGATTTCGCTAAAGCAGCGCAGAGCTTTTCTGCCAGCTTGGCCATGCGCTCAGCCTTCGCGGCGTAACTGCCCAGGTCTTTCTGGAACGTGACCGCCTTCAGCATCTCCACGCGCTGAGTCAAAGGGATCTTCTGGTCTGTGTCCCAGAAAAATCTTGCATCATTAAATCTTGCCCGCAGCACACGCTCATTGCCGTGGCGAATCAGGCCGTCAGGATCACCATCCGTATTCAGCACAGCCAGAAAATGTGGCGCCAGCTTGCCCGCAGCATCTTCCACAGCAAAATATTTCTGGTGATCGCGCATTACCGTGACCAGCACTTCTTCCGGCAATGACAAATATTCTTTGTCAAAGCTGCCCAGGATCGCCGAAGGCCACTCCGTAAGATTCACCACGGTCTTCAGCAACTCCGCGTCTTCTCTCCAGCGCGCGCCCGAAACCGTGCGTGTGGCTGCGTCCAGCGCTTTGCGGATCTTGTACTCGCGCTGGCTTGAATCCACCACTACATGCGCGGCTTGCATCGTTTGAACATATTGAGACGGCGCTGTGATTGAAACCTGCTGCGGTCCCAGAATGCGATGCCCGCGCGACTCATTGCCAGCCTTGATCCCCGCAAATTCCAGTGGAATAATCTCGCCATCCAACGTCGCCACAATCCAGCGCACCGGACGCACAAATCGCTCCGGCTTTCCCGCGCGCCAGTACATGTTCTTGGGCCAATAAATCGAGGCAATCTCTTTGGGCAGCAGCTCCGCCAGAAGCTGGGCTGCGGGCTTACCCTTATTCATGACGGATGCGGTCAGGTATTCGCCTTTCGGTGTTGTCACCGTTTGCAGCTTTGATACATCAATTCCAGCTTTTTTCGCGAATGCATGTGCAGCCGGCGTTGGCTGTCCATCTTTGTATGCCACTTTGGTGGCTGGGCCGGTAAGCTGCTCCTGCATGTCAGGTTGAGTGGTAGGGATACCAGAGGCAATCAAAGCCAGCCGGCGGGGTGTTTCCGCTCGCTGGATCCCTTGATGTGGAAGAGCATTTTTTGCCAGGAGGTCTTCGACGCGTTTCAATAACTCCTGGCTGGCGTCTTGAAGCATGCGTGCGGGAATTTCTTCCGTGCCGATCTCCAGCAGAAAGTCAGGCATCAGACCGCTCCTCCTTTCTGGAGCTTCACTGCTTCAGCGCCAACATTCTGTTGCGCGACATACGCTTTAGCCAATCCCACAGCAAGTTGTCGGATGCGGGCAATCACTCCAACTCTTTCCGTTACTGAAATCGCGCCGCGAGCATCGAGCAAATTAAAAAGATGTGAGCACTTCAGGCACAGTTCGTATGCAGCGAGCAAAGGAAAGCGGGTCTTTGCATCCGCAGTGGCATTCTTGTCCGCCAGCAGCGAATTGAACTGGTTGATGAGCGCCTGACTCTCGCCTTCATACATCTCAAAATGCTTCCACGTCTTCTCCACGTCGGCTTTCTCAAAATTACTTACTGACATCTGCAGCTCATCCTGATACCGCACGTCGCGATACTTCACCACCGCTCCGCTTTGTGGATCGCGAGCCCACACAATGTCATAAATGCTGTCCACGTCCTGCAAAAACGCTGCGATGCGCTCCAGGCCGTAGGTTAACTCAGCACAGATCGGATCGAGATCGATTCCGCCGCACTGCTGGAAATAAGTAAACTGCGTGATCTCCAGCCCGTCGAGCATTACTTGCCACCCGACGCCCCAGGCCGCCAGGGTGGGCGCTTCCCAGTTGTCTTCTTCAAACTTGATATCGTGCTTGCGCAGGTCAATGCCAATGGCCGCCAGCGACTCCAGATAAAGCTCCTGCACATTTTCCGGCGGCGGCTTCAGAATCACCTGAAGCTGCATGTGCTTATAAAGACGGTTGGGATTATCGCCGTAACGGCCGTCGGCCGGGCGTCGCGAAGGCTGCACATAGGCGACCTTGTACGGCTTGGGCCCCAGCACGCGCAGAAATGTCTCTGGCGCCATGGTCCCGGCCCCGACCTCAATGTCATACGGCTGTTGCAAAACGCAGCCGCGCTCTGCCCAGAAATTCTGCAGGCGAAGGATAAGTTCCTGATATGTAGGCGCGGCGGCGTTAGACATGCGAAGTTATTAATTTAACAGAAGAAAGCATTCAGCAAT
>DATBVH010000045.1:0-3494 GCA_036515395.1 Candidatus Angelobacter sp. | reverse complement strand
GAGGTACGTGTACTTTGGTGCTGTGCTGCTTAATCAGAATTTAAGAATCAGCTAAGATAAGCCTCCTGATGCTTTTTCCCGATTACAAAGAGTTTTCCCGGCTGGCCCGTGCGGCATCGCTGGTGCCGGTGGCCAAGACCGTTGCTGCCGACCTGCGCACGCCTGTCTCGGCCTTTTTGAGCGTCGCTGCCGACGAGCCAAACGCGTTTCTGCTGGAGTCGGTTGAGGGCGGCGAAAAAATTGGCCGATACACATTTCTGGGCGCGCGACCTTACATGATTCTGCGCGCCCGCAGCCGCCAGGTCACTATTGAGCGCAACGGCAAAAAGACTCGAGCTGAAGGCGATGTCTTCAAGATCCTTGACAGCCTTTTGCGCGAGCATACTCCTGCGCAAGTTCCCGGACTGCCTCCGTTTACCGCCGGCGCCGTTGGCTTCTTTGCCCACGATGCGGTCCGCCAAATTGAAAAGCTGCCCGTACTGGCCAAAGACGATCTGCAAATTCCGGACTGCAACCTGATGTTCTTTGACCGGCTGCTCGCGTTTGATCACGTGCGGCATGAAATTTTCATCATCGCCACCGCCGACGTGCGGCGACAATCTCCCAAGCAGGCGTATGCGCAGGCGCTCCGCGATATCGCCAGGATCGAAAAGAAACTGGCTGCGCCTCTGCCGGCAAAATTCCTGCGCGCGCCCAAGGCCCACCCCAAAGCCAAGGCCCACCCCAAAGCAAAAACCGGCAAGGTGAAGGTCGCGATCTCGGTAAGCAAAAAGCATTTCATCCGCACCGTGGAAAAAATCAAGGAATACATCATGGCCGGCGACGTCTTCCAGGCCGTCCCTTCTTTGCGGCTTGAATTTGAGCCCGGCGTTGAGCCGCTGAATATTTATCGTGCGCTGCGGCGCGTGAATCCCTCGCCGTATATGTATTTTCTCCGCATGCAGGGGTTACAGAGTCAGGTGTTACAGAGTAAAGAGCTGCAGAGTGAAGACATG
The DNA here is from genome assembly GCA_036515395.1 of Candidatus Angelobacter sp. Lineage (GTDB taxonomy): Bacteria > Acidobacteriota > Terriglobia > Terriglobales > Acidobacteriaceae > Angelobacter. Next base: position 2,499 of record DATBVH010000045.1, on the reverse strand, counting down.
ACCGTGCTTGGCTCGTCGCCGGAAATGCTGGTGCGGGTGACCGGACGCAAGCTTGAGTATCGTCCAATTGCGGGCACGCGCAAGCGCGGCCGTGATGAAGCTGAAGACCGCCGCCTGGAAGAAGAGTTGCGCAACGACGAAAAAGAGCGCGCTGAACACGTCATGCTCGTGGACCTGGGCCGCAATGACGTTGGCCGCGTCAGCGACTACGGCACCGTCAAGGTCCGCGACCTGATGTTTGTGGAGCGCTACTCGCACGTGATGCACCTGGTCTCCGCCGTGGAAGGCACGTTGCGCGCCGGCCTTACGCCTATTGACGCGCTTTCCTCGTGCTTTCCCGCAGGCACTCTTACCGGCGCGCCCAAAGTCCGCGCCATGGAGATCATTGAAGAGGTCGAGCCGGTCCGCCGCGGCATTTACGGCGGCTCAGTCCTCTATGCCGACTTCGCCGGCAATCTCGACTCCTGCATCGCCATCCGCACCATGCTGGTGAAAGGCAAGAAGGCTTACGTCCAGGCAGGCGCGGGCATCGTGGCCGATTCAGTCCCTGAAAGCGAATATCAGGAATGTCTCAACAAGGCCCAGGCGCTGGTGCGGGCCGTGGAGCTGGCAAGGTCGGGGGAGTAGCCCCTCCCCCTCCTGGTTAACTAGGATTCCAAAGCACTTACGCCATCACATCCCATGCCGCCCAGTTGGCCGATCTTCACCATTCCTGATCAGTCATCAGCGTTAATCAGCGGTAAGGTTTTGCCTTTCCCGATCCTTCGACCTTGGCTTTCTCCGCGCCTCTGCGGTGAGCTTTGGGTTTCCCGATCACCTGATCCCTGGCTCCCCCTCCCAGGACATCCCACTGCATCGCAGGTTACCCCAGATTGGCGTAGGGTTCACGCGCATTGCGGCCCTCTGCCTGTGCCTTCAGCGGACTCCCCCCTGCCCTACCCCCTATGTTGACCCAATTTGACCCAAGGTCCCCCAAGACGACCCAATGCTGAGAGATTCGGCAGAGGGGCGCAAAGTTTTGGCTAGAAGCCAGTAGCTAGTCGCCAGAAGCTTTCTTTTTTCAAAGACCACCCTCCAAGACATACTTTCCCCCGGAGGGCCAATGTCACACTTTGCCATTTTGTTCGCCTTTTGTCAAGCAAGAATGATAGAAAAACAGTGGACCATTCCTGATTTCCTGTCGCCCAATGCGCCCAGGAATCGTCTCGCCATTCTGCGCGGCCTAGAAAAAAACGAATTAGCGAGATTAGAAGAATAAGTAGGAATCCAATTAGCACGCGAACTGACAACGCATTGGGGTCAGTAGATTTCGAGATCGTGCCCTGCTACTACTTTGCCTTTGTAGAACTGACGAATCTCTTTTAGCAATTGCTCTTCACTGCCTGCCTCGCGGCATTCTTCCGTGCGCGCTTGATCGCAGCCTGGATTCGCCCGATGATAAAGGATCAGCAGCCCGGGCTTCGCTCTGGTGGCGATATCAGCCAGCTCTTTTGAGGATGTGTGATACGCCCGCCTGTATTGTTTCCACTCCGGAGAGAGCTTATCGAACGACGCTTGTGTATAGACTTCATGAATGAGCACATCGCATCCATTGCAGTTGTCCACGATTGCCGCGTCGGGCTGGGTATCACCCGAGATCACGATGGTGCGGTCCGGAGTCTCAAACCGATAACCATAGGCATGGACCCACTTGCCGTGGTGCACAGCAAAGGCCGTCACGGTCACGTTTTGGTCCTTATAAACCACGCCTGGCAGAATCTCATGCACGTTCACTTTATATCCTGCAATGTTAGGGTATTCGCTGGTCGCAGTCTTGGTCTTAACTTCAGTCCTGATGTGAATGTCAGCCTCATACGCCTTGAGGATATGTTCTGCCATGTTGTTGGTTCCTGGAGGGCCATAAACTTCAAGTGGTTCCTTCCTTCCCATAACCCAAGGCGTGAGGATCAAGTCAGGGAAGCCGAGCGTGTGATCGGAGTGGAGATGAGTGATAAACCCAATCCTGAGGTTTGCTGGTTCCAGCCCCTGCACGCCTTTCTTGCCGGCGGCCGCAGCCTGCCTGACAATCCCGGCGCCAAAGTCAATGAGATACGCAGTACCGTTGACAACGATGGCTGTAGACGGCCCGGAGCGATCCGGGTCCGGCGCGGGAGTTCCCGTACCAAGCAGAACTATATGCGTCTTGGACGTTTCTTTGAGTTGTGCCAATGCGAAATTGCACCAGACAAAGAGAAACAAGACCGTTAATCCCATGGCTCTGTTTTTTTGCCGACCTATACTCATGGCGTGTGTCCTCGCTTTGAGCCTGGTTGCTTTGCTACAGACGTGTGGAGTAGAAGCCCGCACCCCATCTTTTTTGTGCTGATTGGTGCGGGCTTTTTGACAAGTTCAGATCACCTCGGTCATTGCTCAAACGCCAGCTGTCACAACTCTAGGGGATGACAATCACCTTGCCTTTCATGCCCAGATTGCCATGAATGACGCAGATATAAGGAAACT
>DATBVH010000044.1:0-8508 GCA_036515395.1 Candidatus Angelobacter sp. | reverse complement strand
CACGACGAGTGAGGTCCATCTGCCACAAGCGGTCTTGCGCCGTCACATATCCCTGGGCGAAGAACAGGTCTTCAAGGTTTGCCGCGGTGATATGCGGCACACCATGCGTGTCTCGGACGACCGAGGCCGGCGCCTGCAATCCGGCCACGATGATCGTGCCATCGAGTTGCGGTAGGGCAGAGCGCGCGCCGTTATAGAACCATAGGAATGCCAGAGTCCCGGCGACAAGCACCAGCAGCAGGACCCAGAGAATGATCTTGAAAGCGATGCCGAAAAAGCCTTTGCGCACGGCAGGAGCAGTAACAGTTGTAGCCATGGGCCAAGATTTTACGCGAACCTGAACAAAAGACCACAATCAGCATCCGCAGCCAGGCGTATAATGAAAACGAAATTCATTTTCATTTGGCAGTTTTTAGGGGAACCTGCTTAGATATGTTGCAAACACGGATTGACGATCATGCGCCGCCTTCACGCGAATCCATGCGCGAGGCGCAGGAAATCTTTTTCAAGCACTTGAAGGGCGTAGGGCTGAAGCATACGGACCAGCGCGACACTATCCTGCGGACATTTCTTGAGACGCGCGATCATCTATCTACCGACGAACTTTTCCGCCTCGTCCGCAAGAAAGACGCCAAGATCGGCTTTACCACGGTTTACCGTACGCTGAAACTGCTGGCAGAATGCGGCCTGGCCAGCGCTGTCCCGTTTCCAGACGGCATGGCGCGTTATGAGCACCAGTTCAACCGCCGCAACCATCACCACATGGTTTGCACGGAGTGTGATGCTTCGGTCGAGTTTTTCTCTCCCGAAGTGAACAAACTGGAAGAGGAGATCGGGCGCAAATACCATTTTGACGCCACGCGCCACAACTTCCAGATTTACGGCGTGTGCGAAGACTGCCGCAAGAAGGAACGTCGCCTCGGGTAATCTTTCTAAGCGGGCCGCCGTTCCTGCTGGTTGAGTCCTTCGGGAACCACGTTGTCCACTGCCTTTTCGGCTACTTTGCGGCCCAGGTCGGCGCCCATCTGGGCAATACCTTCGCGAACCTCCTGGACTTTGCGTTGTGCCGCTTCGCGTGGCTTCTGTAGCAACTGTTGGCGGGTCTCCTCGCCCGGCGCAGGCGCAATCAGCAGCCCCAGGCCGACTCCGCAGCCGATTCCGATCAAAAACCTAAGCATGAATGTCTCTCCTCCATTGGTCAATAAAGTTAGGATCTTTAAAGTAGAGATGCACGGAATGGCGTTTGTTTTGCCGCCATCTCAAAAGTATGCGGAGCTGCCGGTTTTCCCATGCATTTTTCAGCTCCGGGCTGGATGTCGCGCAGCCTATATCGTGCAACTTATCTCGAGCAACTGATGTCCAGCAACCCAGGAAAGTACAATGCTTGCGTGCTCACCATACGAAAGTTTCAGCCCGGCGACTTCAAACGCCTGCTGGAGATTGACCAATCCTGCTTTGTTGAAGGCATTGCCTACTCGGAAGAAGAAATGCGCTACTTTCTCGGCATGCCCACGGCCGTCTCGCTGGTCGGGTTGCAGGATGAAGAAATCATGGGCTTCGTGATTGCTGACCGCTTTCGTCCTAGGCGTGCTTCGCGTTCGATGGGCAAGATCATCACCATCGACGTGTCGCCGCAGGCGCAGCACAGCGGCTTAGGCACATTGCTGATGTCGTCGGCTGAGGCCGAGTTGAAGCAAACTGGCTGTGACTATGTCTCTTTGGAAGTTGCCGTCGACAATGAGCCGGCGCTCAGGTTCTACAAGAAACATGGATATTCCGTGCTGAAAGTCCTGCCCAGATATTACCTGGATTCAATCGATGGGCTGCTGATGGGGAAAAAGCTGTGACGGCGAAATCACTGCGGATTCAGGATGACTGCGGAACAACGCTTCATCGCGCTCGACCTGCTATCCCGAATCCCGACGGCGAGCCTTGATGAGCCGAGCGGTGAGGGGCCGGCTCTGCTGCCGTGTCGCGGTAGCCCTGAAGACCAGCGGAGCAGATTCTTCGCTACGCCTCTGTATGTTTTGAAAGCAAGGGCTGCATCGCTATCGCTCGTTCGGAACAGCACGTCGTTGTTACTGAAACATCATCGCAGCAAGACGCGCATCTCATACGAACGCCTCTCCCCGGCGTTGTAGCATAAACACCTTCGGGATCCTTCAACTTCGCGCCATTGATCCTTATTCGTTTAAAATCATCGACGCGCTTCGTTCAGGATGATCGCCAGAGAGTGACTATTCGATTGCCAAAAAACAAGACCACACAACGGTCTGCAAGAACAAAGCCCCCTCTTAGAATCGCCATAGATAGTGGCGGCACGTTTACTGACTGTGTCTGGCTTGCACCCAGTCATGCGCAAAACCGGCGCACGCCGCCGACCGCGCTGCAGGATTCCACACTGCAAATCCTGAAAGTTTTTTCCACGCCCGCCGATCCGGCGCAGGCCATTGCCGATGCAGTGAACAGGATCGCGGGAGATGCGCAGGAGATCGTTGTGCTGCACGGGACAACGGTCGGTACCAATACGCTGCTCCAACGCAAAGGCGCCCGCGTGGCATTTGTCACGACCAAAGGCTTTGAAGACTCTATTGAGATTGGCCGGCAGCAGCGCCCTAAGCTTTACGATTTTTTCTTTGAGAAGGATCCCGCGCTCTCGCCGGCTGAGCTGCGCTTCGGCATAGATGAACGCACTTCAGCCGATGGCACAGTGCTGCGCGCAGCTACACCAGAGTCGTTAAAGACGCTTGCTGCACAGATCGCTGCGCAAAAGCCGCACGCCATAGCACTCTCATTATTGTTTTCTTTTGCGAATCCGCAAAATGAAAAGTCCGTGGCCGACGCCCTGGTTGCACTCAATCTACCGCTCTCCATTTCTCACAAGATCCTGCCTGAGTTCCGCGAGTATGAACGCGCCAGCACGGTGCTGGTGAATGCTTATCTGCAGCCGGTCATGCAGGGATATCTCGGGAAGCTGCGGGAATTCCTTTCGCATGTGAGTCCCACCCTTTCGCAAAAAGCGCGAAAGGATGGGGCACCCGCGCGCATCTTTGTAATGCAATCCAGCGGCGGCATCACCGCGCTGGCAACCGCGGCAGAGCAGCCTGTCCGCACCGTGCTTTCCGGCCCGGCGGGCGGCATTGTGGGCGCAGCTGCGGTGGCAAAACGCAGCGGTTTTGATCGAATCATCACCTTTGATATGGGCGGAACTTCTTCTGACGTTGCTTTGATTGACGGACAGCCCACCACAACCAATGAAGCTGATGTCGCCGGACTCCCAGTGCGCGTGCCGGTTCTCGACATTCATACCGTCGGCGCAGGCGGCGGATCGCTGGCCCGTTTTGATGCGGGCGGCGCTTTGCGCGTGGGGCCTGAATCGGCCGGCGCTGACCCTGGGCCAATCTGTTACGGCAAGGGTGAACGCCCCACCGTGACTGACGCCAATCTTTTACTAGGCCGCCTTCCCGCCGACCAGTTTCTTGGCGGCGACTTTCAACTCGACCTGCCGCGCACACAAAAGATTGTTGCTCAGTGGCTCAAGAAAAATCACAGCAGCCTGTCTCCGGAAGAGTTTGCCGCCGGCGTGGTGCGCGTGGTGAATGCCAACATGGAAAAAGCGATCCGCGTGGTCTCGATTGAGCGCGGGCATGATCCACGGCAGTTCTCCCTGGTCGCGTTTGGCGGTGCTGGCGCGATGCATGCCTGCGAACTGGCCCATGCTTTGCGGATTCCGCGCGTAATCGTTCCTCCGTATCCTGGCGCTCTCTCGGCGCTCGGGATTCTGATCAGCGATGTAGTCAAAGATCATTCGCGAACGATATTGCTGCGCATCGCGCCCGGCGCGGCTTTTTCAGCGCGGCTCGACCCGGTCTTTGCCGAACTCAAGCGCAACATCGCTACCGAGTTAAAGAAAGAAGATTGGCAAGGGACGGCAGTGTTTGAGCCGAGCTGTGACATTCGCTATCGCGGACAGGGATACGAGCTGAACCTGGCTTATGCCGACGACGTGCTCAAGCGTTTCCATGCCGAGCACAAGCGCCGCTACGGCTATAGCAGTCCAGAGCGCGATGTGGAGATTGTGACAGTGCGAATGCGTGGGCGCGTGGCTTCTCCGGAAAAGCTCTCGCGGCTGAAGATAAAGGAAGAACAGGGCAGGCTTAAATCCTCGAATCAAATGGTCCATTTTGCCGGACGCCCCTATAAGACCCGGATCATTCCACGGTCTTCAATCCAGCAAAGCAAGCTTTATCGCGGGCCGGCGATCATTACTGAATACAGCGCAACCACGGTAGTTCCACCCGGACTGGAATATCAAAAAGACCGGGCAGGGAACCTGTTGATCGAACTGTAACGGCTGTTTAGCGTCCGCGTGAGGATTTTCTGGCGGCGCGTGTGGTGTGGGTTGGAGTCTGCCGCACGGGCGCGCCTGCCTTTTGCTTCGGATTACTTTGTTCAGAGGCCTTTTTTGCCCACATCTTTTCCAGCTCGCGCATGTTTTTGGTTTTCATGCACATAAGAATGCCATAACCGGGCCGCAGATGGCGAGTCACTTCAGTGATACGTCGGGACGGCAGAACGCTTTATGCCAACACAAAGAGCGCCCCGGAAGGACGCTCTTTGTGTCGCAGCTTGGTCGAAATTACGCCACGTCTTCATCGCGCTCAACGCGATCTTCGTGCTCGCCTTTCAGCTTGTCAGCCATGTCGCGGACGCCATCTTTCATCTTGCCTACTACGTTGCGCGTTTTGCCTTCGGCCTGTTTTGCCGCGCCGTCGGCCTGGGCTTTGTCGTTATCAGTCCACTCGCCTACCTGGCGCTCAACGCGTCCAGCAATGTCTTGGGCTTTTCCTTTGATCCGTTCCTTATCCATAAAATCCCCCTTTGGGTTTAATTGTTCCTGCTCATTGGTGTCTTACGGCACCGCAAAGGCAAACGTTCGCCTCCGATTCTTTAGTTGCAATGTGTCCGAGGAGTCGCTCGGGTTGAGTGTGTCTGCGGGTTTGCCTGATGGCGCTAGACCGCGGCGCGTCTGCCGCTAATCAACTGAAATACCAACGCGATCACAGCCAGTACCAGCAATATGTGGATGAATCCACCCATCGTGTAGCTGCTGACCACCCCCAACAGCCATAGAACAAGCAAAATCACAAATAGTGTCCAAAGCATGTCACCCTCACAATCCGTTCTCGTCGGTAATATTTTCGTAAACCAGCTAACAATCTCGTCAATAGCTTTGAAGCCAACAGGGGCTAAGGCGGTTGTAAGTAATCGAGAGCTGCCGAATTTTTCCTCTATAAGTCCTTTATTTGGCGGTATTAAGCGGGGTCAGCAGGATTTAGTAAAGCATTCAGGGTTAAGAGGGAAGCTCAGTCGTAGAACTATGATCCTTAGTCAGCCATTCCGTCCACGGCGAATAAAGTCACCGCATTGCTTTTGCAGAAGTAAAGGGTCTACTCATGCCGCGTAATAACTTGTAGCCACGGCAATCGTTCGAAATCATGAATGCAGGACCAGCATCAGAGAGACGGGCGATCCGTCTTTCCAACCAATAAATACTTTTATACTTTTCATTGGACACCTTTGCCACCTGTCTGATGCAACTGCAGCTTTGGCGATACATTGCGACCAGCTGACAAAGCATTATTGTGCTTCAACATGGATTCCGGATGGCCTATCTGTTTATGTTATAGGCGTATAGAATCTGTTGAGAGCAGTGTCAGCAAATAGGATCTGCATAAATGAAGGGTTTCGCCAAACCGGAAAAGCCTGCGAGATCGTTAAGTATCAAGCTGGCGCAGCAGCGGCCAAACTTGCGTTTGCACCAGCCTGACCTGACTCGCGTAACGCAGCCGAAAGCTACGACTGGCGCGGTTTCAAGCTGCGCAGCTTTTGATTTTGGATCGATTGCTGTTTTCTCCGATTCCGAGCATTCCATTCTTAAACAAGAAGGTGTTCTGGCAGCAACATTCGGGGATTCCATACACTTGACGCCAGCCGTTTCGCGCATGCCTCTCTCCGAGCAGCGTGCCACCCTGGCCCACGAGTTCGTGCATGTAGCCCAGCAACACAATCACCAGGGACTGTCTGCGGACGAAGACACCCTGGAGAGGGAAGCAAACCTGGCAACCCAGGACGTGCTGGCTGGCCGCGGCCTCGCCGTTCATTTCCATGCCGCTGCCGCCGTACCTCACTACCAGAAGCAAAAATGCAAGTACGGCGACGTGGCACTTAATGATGCAGCCCAGGACGATATTGCGAACTACGCACTTGCTCCCTATGACAATTCCCACGTCTGTGTCGATGGCAAAAAGTTAGGCTACGACACAAATCTTAAGGATCCTCAGGACCCATTCCGTTGGAACCAGATCCAGGCGTTCGTGGACAAAGAACACATCAACATCAAAGGCGTAGACACGACAGACGACATCCCTGCGATGTATGTCAAGCCGCCCGATGCGCCTGTCAAAACAACGCTCAGCCTAGCGGGCTTAAAAGCAACAGGGGTTACCATTCTGACGCTTAAACGCGACCAGGCAATCAACCCGGGCGCTCAAGGTTACGGCTACAGTCAGTATGCGGACCGGGATGAGATTTATTATGAGAAAGGAGGGGGCAAGCGCGCGGCAAATGAGCGGAGTTCACTGCCGCACGAATTGTTTGGTCATTTCGGATTGGCACGCCAGGGAGCCAGTTGGGAACATTCCAAGGAGGATTCTTCGCCTGGCGCCGCGAACATAATCACGGCATCACAACACGTTTCCGACCCTTTGGGGCAGGCCTTTGTGGGTGAAGTGAACGACTATATCTCTGGTTTCGCCGCCAACCGCCCGGGAGTTTTCATGTCTCCCACTGCCTTCGTGAGTCCGGCCTTTCTCAATCAGGCCCTGAAGAACCTGGCTGCGAACCAGGGCAAAGGTTTGATCTCCAGTAAGACCAATCCTGCCAAAGATTTCCAGATCATCTGGCAGCAACTTTCCCAGAACTACAGCGTGCTCGAAAAAACGGAGAGCGCTGCGGCTAAAATGGCGCCAAAGTCTTCGCCTGCAGCTCCAAAGGGGAGAGGCACGGGATCTTCAGGCGGCTCCGGTGCCCCGCCTGCTTCGCCAACCAAAGCTCCGCCAACCAGCGCTCCTCCGTCAGCTACATCCAGTTCCCTTCCGACCAAGGCTGACATTGAAACAGCGGTTATGAGCTGGTACGGGGGGCTGACCAACGATCAGCAACTGGCGTTCCGACAATACCTCAGCGGATTGCAACTGCAGATCGGCGGCATGCCAACTGAGCTCAACAATGCCATCCTGGCTAAGCTTCCCAAGCCCACTCAAGCGGTTCAACCCGTCGCTCCATAAGAAATGGCATGGAGAGCGATAGAATCCGAAGAGACGAAACGTTTTCCTTATTTCTTTTTGCTTTACCGAGATGTGGAGGTCCTTCGCTACACTCAGGATTTCGGCAGCGGGCTCACACGCGTGGAACCCGCTGCGGCAAGTGCAGAAGGCCGTTCGGGGGCGCAAGTCTGACAAGCGGTTTGAAGGGAAGCGACAAAACTTAGGCATCAAGGGCGAGGCCGACCACGCGCCGAGCCCGCTACATCAGGAGCGAAACGATTTTTGCCGCTAGACGGAAGTCACAGCGGTTTGGAGCGAAGCGACAAGAAAATGAAGGTAGCCATCCAGGGCGAACGAGGAGCATTCAGCCATCAGGCGGCGTTGCAGCTTGTGCGCGGCGCTGATGTGCTGGCGTGCGCCACGTCTGTGCAGGTTTTTGACGCGCTGGATTCCAGCCGAGCCGCCGTTGCTGTCATCCCTGTGGAGAATACGCTTGCGGGGCCGGTGGGGGAGCATCTTGATTTGCTGCTGGAGCGCGATGTTTTCATCCATGCTGAAATGCGGCTGCGGATCGCCCACAATCTGATCGCTGCGCCGGGCGTAAAGCTCAAAGACATTCGCCAGGTGCTTTCGCATCCCGTGGCGCTGGACCAGTGCAGGAATTTTTTTCGCAAGCATCGGGGAGTGGCGGCCGTTCCTTTCTATGACACGGCCGGCAGCGTCAAGCACATCATGGCGCATAGCCTGCGTGATACAGCGGGCATCGCAAGCAGCCAGGCAGCCAAAGAGTACGGCGGCAAAGTGCTGAAGTCAGGCCTGGAGGACAACAAACAGAACTTCACTCGCTTCTTTCTGATCGACAAGAAGAAGAAAGTTGCGGCTGGGGCCAACAAGACTTCTCTGGTCTTCTCGCTGAAGAATGTCTCTGGCGCGCTGTTCAAGGCTTTAAGTGTTTTTGCCCTACGTGACCTTGATCTGAGTAAGATTGAGTCCCGCCCGGTACGCGGCAAGCCCTGGGAGTATCGTTTTTATGTGGACGTTATGTGCGGCGACGAGCCGGCCATGAAGCTGGCTTTGAACCATTTGGAAGAGATCGCGGGCTTTGTAAAAGTGATGGGAGTATACCCCAGCGCCAAATGAGGGTAGACGCCAGTCACACATTCTAAGACATTGAAATAAA
>DATBVH010000043.1:0-2239 GCA_036515395.1 Candidatus Angelobacter sp. | reverse complement strand
CCTGCCAGTAGCTGCGCCAGGATAATGTTGCTGGAGTTGCAGTCCTGAAATTCGTCAATCAGGATGAACCGTGCTCTGCGACGCTCACGCTCCAGTAATGCCGGGTTCGATTCCAGCAGCCGCACGGCATTGCGGATCATCATGCCAAACGTGCCCAGGTTGTCGCGCTCCAGCAGCCGCATGGAGTTGGTGTAAACGCGGGCAATCTCCTGCCAGCGCTCAATGATTTCCTGCGCGCCCATCTCTTCCACTTCTTTAGAGCGGCAGTTGCGCGGTAGGTCGCCACCGGGACGCAAACCATCAACGTATTGCTGGAACTGTTCCGGCCCGACCAGTTCTTCATGGCAACGATCAAAGAAATTCTTTAGGTCTTCAAGAAACTGACCCAGATCAGCCGGCTTGATAAAACGCTTCAGCCCCAACTGATCGATGCGCTGCCGCAGGAACACGTACACGTCTTCCGGCAACAGCAAGTTGAAATCCTGTCCTGCACGCTTGAGCACGCCCAGGCAATAGGCATGGAACGTCCCGGCAAAAATGGTGGTTTTAAACGTGAGCGCTTTGCGGCGTAGCCGCTTTTCCACGCGATCCTTCAACTCATCGGCAGCATTGTCAGTGAATGTGATGGCCAGAATCTCGTCCGGCTTGGCGTGTCCCTGCTCAATGAGCCAGGCAATGCGCTCCACCAGCACCGTGGTCTTGCCTGTGCCTGCGCCGGCCAGCACCAGCATGGGGCCAGTCGCGTGCTCAATGGCCTGTCTCTGCTTCGAATTAGGAGTAAAAGTCGTCACCGCTACCACTTGTATCCCTATTATGCGAACCGAAGGCGAAGCAGGCAATGCTTAAATGAAATTAAGCTGAGGAAAAGTAGATTTCTTTTATTGAAGCGCGGCTAAACGCGGACTTGAATACTCAAATAAAGCAGTCAGGCTGATTGCAGTTCTGCCATCGCAACCGCCACCGCAGCGATTGCCGCAGTCTCAGCGCGTAGGATGGTGTGGCCCAAAGAAGCTGGTTTCCATCCGGAGGCATTAAAAATCTCTAACTCCGTCTCTGACCATCCGCCTTCAGGCCCAAATGCCAAGGCGAGCGGAGGTTTGCAATCTTTGAGCACGGTTCTCAGTGAAACCTGCTCTTCCGATTCTGAAAGCACGATCCGGCTTCCCTGCTCTTTCTCAATCGCTTTCTTCAGCGCCATAGGCTCAGCGATCTCCGACGGCGCTATCCGCCGAGCCTGCTGTGACGCTTCATGCGCGATCTTGTGCCAGCGTTCCACGCGCTTGGCAGCAGCCTTGACCAGATGCTGTTCTGTCCTTTGGGCGATCATAGGAACCACATGGCTCACGCCCAGCTCCGTCAGCTTTTCCAGCGCCCATTCGAGGCGATCGAATTTGAAAATGGAAAGATAGACGGTGATTTGCGGCAGCGCGGCGCTTTCAACTTCTGCTCCAAGCTCAAACTCAACCTGATCGTGCGACGCAAAGACTACTTTAGCGAAACGGAGAACGCCATTGGCGGCAACGTCGAATTCCTGGCCTATTTTTACGCGGAGGACGCGGAAGAGATGGTTGGCGTTGGGTCCCAGCAGAAAAGCGCGGTCGCCTTCGACGCGGTCAGCTATCCAGCGCCTGCGGGTCATACTTTTTTGAGCATTACGTAAGAGCCCGCGGCCAGACCCAGATACAGAATCCCCAGCAGGCGGCTCTGGAAGACCAGCGCTTCCAAGGTGGGGAATTGCGCCTGGAAATAAGCTTCAGCGGCGCTGAGCACGGAGAACACCGTGCCGATGACGATCCAGCTCTGGTGGCCCCAGGGAAGAAAATATATTCCGCCAAAGACTACGCCAACGGCCAAAAAGAGCAGGCTGCGCATCTTGGCTTTTGAAATGGCATTCGCGCCTTTAAATCGTTCCAGTTGCAGTTCCGCAAAGCGGCGCGGCAGCAGCAGACGAATCAAGCCGGCCAGACCTGCCACCACCACCACGAACCAAATGTAGTATTTACCCAAAGATGTCTTTCACCTTTTCAAAAAGGCTGCGCGGCTCCGGCTTGTTATCGACACTGAAAGTCTCTCCCAGTTCGGCCATCAATTCGCGCTGGCGTTTGGTGAGCTTGCGCGGCGTTTCCACCCGTACCTTCACGTACATATCGCCTTTGCCCGAGCTCTGCAGCGCCGGAACGCCTTTGCCGCGAACGCGGAACGTCGTTCCCGATTGCGTTCCCTCCTGGATCTTCAGCTT
>DATBVH010000042.1:0-6058 GCA_036515395.1 Candidatus Angelobacter sp. | reverse complement strand
GGCCAGCTCTTTGACGACTACCAGTTCTCTCGTGCGCTTGAATCGGCGTGGTCACTGATTGGCGCGGTCAATAAATATCTCGTCGATGAAGAGCCCTGGATCGTTGCTGAAAAAGAAGGCGAGGAAAACAAGTCGCGTCTGGCGACGATTCTTTATACGGCGGCAGAGGCACTGCGCATTGTTACTGCTCTGGCACATCCGGTGCTGCCTGAATCAACAGCAAAAATCTGGACGCAGCTTGGCCTGGGCGAGATCAGTAAGTTCAACTTGGCGGATCTCAAGTGGGCGCAGCTTCCGCTGGGCGGCAAACTCGGCAAAGTGGAACCGGTTTTCCCGCGCGCTGACAAAACTTCAATCGAGAGGATGCAACAGATGGAACAGGAGCGCGCAGCACAAGCGGCTTCCACGACTTCACCATCGACAAACGGCACAGCCGCAACTTCTGCGCCCGCAGGCGAAGGCGCACGCGCGGGACAACCGGCTACGCAGGCCGCACATGGCCCCACCGATGCATCGCCTGCGCCTAAAGCCGCAACGCCCGCTCAAACCGCACCACCAGTAGGTGATGGAAAAATTTCCATTGATGATTTCATGAAAGTCGAGCTTCGAGTCGGCCAGGTGAAAGCCGCCGAAAAAGTAAAAGGCGCTGACAAACTGCTGCGCCTGGAAGTTGATATAGGTACTGAAGTCCGCCAGTTGGTTGCGGGAATTGCGCTGGCATATAAACCAGAAGACCTGATTGGCCGCAAAGTTGTGATCGTAGCCAATCTTCAGCCGCGCAAGCTGCGCGGGCTGGAATCGAACGGCATGATCGTGGCCGCGTCCGTGGGCGAAGACGGCAAGCCGGTGCTGGCCGGATTCCTGGAGGATGTGCCGGTCGGGGCAAAGCTGAAATAATCTTGTGTACATCGATTCCCACGCGCATCTTGAGGGCCACAAATTCGATTCGGACCGCGCCGAGATGCTTACTCGCGCGCGTGAAGCTGGACTGGAGCGCATACTTGCTATCGGTAGCGGCATCGGACCCGGCACATACGATTGCGCGCTGAAAATTGCCGAACAGCATGACTGGATCTTTGCCAGCACTGGGTTGCACCCGCATGAAGCCAGTTTGGCGACAGATATCGACTACGCCGAAATGGAGCGGCTGGCGAAACATCCGAAGCTGATTGCCTGGGGCGAGATCGGCCTGGATTATTTTTACGATCACTCGCCGCGTGACGTGCAGAAAGACGTCTTCCGCCGCCAGATGGAACTGGCCGCAGCCGCCAAACTTCCGATCATCATCCATTGCCGCCCCAGCAACAACAGCGAAGACGCCTGGGACGATACTCTGGAAATGCTGCGCGAACATTGGGCACATTCAAACCTTCCCGGAATTCTGCATTGCTTTACCGGGGAATGGAAGCACGCGCAGGCAGCGCTGGACATAGGCTTCTATATTTCTTTTGCCGGCAATGTGAGTTTTCCCAAAGCCCAAAACATTCGCGAAGCGGCAAAGCAGGTTCCGCTCGACCGCATGCTGCTTGAAACTGACTCGCCTTATCTGGCGCCCGTGCCGCATCGCGGCAAGCGCAATGAGCCGGGGTTTGTGGTGAACACGGCAGAAGCTATCGCGCAGCTGCGCGGAACCAGCAAAGAAATTATCGGACAACACACAACAACAAACTTCTACCTGCTGTTTCCGCAAACGCGCTAGGTTTACTTTCCCGCCACACTCTTATCAGCATCAGCTGCGGGCATAGGAACTTTTTTGGTGCCTGCCAACTCAGCTGCGGTCTGGATAATGTTGCGCTTGGAAAACGGCGCGAAAAATCCCCAGCAGCTAGCGGTCGGAGCAGATGGCTTCTTATCTGGCGATGCAGCCGGGCAATCTTTCCCGTACTTTTCCTGCAACTGCGGCAGCACCGCATCGACCAGCGCCTGATCGGTCTTCCCTGCCGCCTGGGCCTTGGCTATAGCGTCACGCAGAGTCACAAGATAATCGTGGAAGTCGCGAACATCCGCCACGGTTGCAACATCGCCATGCCCTGAGACGAACGTTGCCGCAGGATGGTCGGCAAGTAATTTATCCAACGTCTTGACCCAATCGCTGGTGGTGGCGTCAATCAAATTGGGCAAATGTTTCTGCCAAACCAGATCGCCAGCAAAGACCACGTCGGCATCCGGCACGGTCACCACGGAGTCTCCGCCGGTATGGCCAAGCATGTAGCGGACTTGAATCTGCCGCGCACCCAGATATATGTCGACGGCGTCGCTGTAAGTTTCGTCCGGCAGCACCAGGGCTTCCACCATGGCTTTTTGTTCCGGCTTGGGATTGGGGCCAAAGAACTTCAGGTTTTCCGTCCGCAGCCAGCCGCGCAAGTTGCGTTGCGCCAGAATCGTCGCACCGGCTTGGGCAAACACAGCGTTTCCGCCAGTGTGATCCAAATGGTAATGCGTATTTACGACAAATCGAATGGGCAGGTTCGTGATCTTGCGGATTTCCGCCAGCAGATCTCGCGCCGGGGCAACATCTTCAAACGTATCGACCACCACCACGCCATTGCTGCCGATAATAAATCCGGCATTGCTGCCGGCTTTTCTGCCGTCAGCGCCAATAGCGGCATAAATTCCTTCCCCGATTTTCTTCACGGCAAAATCGGCGGAGTCAGCGAAACCCGCGGTCGAGTAAAACGAAAAAAGAGCCAATAAAAGAACAGCTGTTCTGGTGCGCATGCGGAGGATAGTAACATCCCTCGCCGTGCAAAAACAGATTTGTTACGATGGGGTTGCGGCCTCGACGGCAACTCCCGGGCCAGAATGAAATCCAATCGGCTTCAGAATACGTACTCCTATGAAAGCGAGAGAATGCGCGTGAGCGGCACGCAAGCGCCAAACCATAAGGACGACGCGGCCCTGATCGCCCGCATTCGCGTGGGGGACCAAAGCGCCATGGCCGATCTTTATGACCGCTATGCGGGAGTAGTGTATGGGGTCGCGCTGCGTGTGCTCACCAGTACCGCGGCTGCCGAGGACGTGGTGCAGGAAGTGTTTCTTCAGTTATGGCGCAACCCGCAGGCTTTTAACGCGGATCGCGGAAGGCTTGCGCCGTGGCTGGCCGTAATCGCACGCAACCGCGCTATCGATTTTTTGCGCAAGCGTCCCCCCGAAGATGACATCGATGAAATGCCCATCTCCACCGGAGTCAATCTGGAAGATGAGGCTTCCCAGAAACTTGTGGTAGATAAAGTCCGTGGCGTACTGGTCGGGCTGCCACAGGACCAGCGCAAAGCTCTGGAAATGGCTTTTTTTGAGGGCATGACGCACTCGGAAATTGCCGGCAAGACCGGCGATCCGCTAGGGACGGTCAAGACCCGCATCCGTACCGGCCTACTGGCTTTGAGAAAAGTATTGGCATGAACGCGCATCCACAATTCGCTGAATCGCTGGCGCTTTACGCTATGGGAGCGCTTGATGATCCGCAGGACTTGGCAGCGCTGGAAGCCCATCTGGGCACGTGCGGCGATTGCCGTCGTGAACTGGAAGCCCATCGCGCGGATACCGCACTGCTGGCGCTTTCCGCCACCGGGCCTCGGCCTCCTGCGCGTTCACGGCAGCGGCTGCTCAGCGCCATTGCCGCAGAGCCACGCGTGGAAAGAAGAGATACAAAGCGTTACGCAGTGGGCCGATTGCGCCCACGCTGGTTTAACCTGGCGCCGACTGTGGTCATGCTGCTGCTGGCGGTTTTCAGCATCCTATTGTGGCGCGATCTTCGCAATACCCGGCGTGCGCTCAGACACACACAGGCGCAATTGGAACAGATGCGGACTGAATTGGAGCACACGAATAAGGATCTTGCCGAAGCCAAGATGATCAGGGACCTGATGCACGCGCCGGACGCGTGGCCGCTGACGTTGGTCAGCAAGAGAACGCCGCCGCAGCCCCAGATCAAAACTGTCTATTCAAAGCAGCAGGGCGCATTGTTGCTGATGGCCAGCAATCTAACTCCGCTGCCGGAAAACAAGATTTACCAGGTCTGGTTGCTCCCAGCGGACGGCGGAGCACCAATGTCTGCCGGCTGGTTCAAGCCCGATAGCAAAGGCAACGGCATGATGTTCCACAAGATGTCGGCCGGGGTAATTGCAAAAGGCTTTGCCGTGACTGTTGAGAATGCAGGCGGAAGCCAAACACCGACCATGCCGATCGTGATGGAGCCTGCAGGCTAAGTCCCCCTCGAACGAAACAGTTCATCACGTCCGAGCAGGTTTCCGTCCCAGTGTGGCTCACGTTCTTGAGTGAGCGCAGTCAATAGACTCACTAGCTCGCTTCTTTCTCCTCAGGAGACAAATGTGACTACGAAGAATTCATCTCTGGTACCGCTCGTTGCGCTGTGCGCCACAGCTTTTTTCTTTACCGCGAACGTTACGGCATCGGCGCAAGATGCTGCTGCCCAAACCAAAGCAGAGATCGAGCGCTTGCAGCAATCGCTGAAAGACAAGCCCCATCGCAATCCCTGATATCTCAGATCTCAATTCCGAAATCGAGGGGAATCTCTCAGTAGCCGCTTCTGCACTGGCTGCCGGCCAGCTGTACTTGAGCCTGGAAGGTCTGGGCCGGGCCGAAGACCACATGCATGGAGCCCGCACTTTGGAAGCGGAAGCCGATGCCATCAAGGATAGCCTGCCCGCCTTTGAATCGGAATGGAACAAAGCCAGCGTGCAGCTTACAGCACTGGACAAGTCGGCACGAGGAAGAGACTGGAGCCACTCCACGGCGGCCATCCGCGCGATATCGGAGGCAGCACAGGGCCGGGCCATTCCCCTGCTGGAAGGCGCACGTGGGTTCGCCACTGCGACCAAACCGAAAGACGGCTTGTTTTATATGGGACAAGCGCAAGGCGAAACGGCATTCGCAGAATTCGTATCCAGGCTAAACGCCCCTCGCAAGGTAGCGCCAGCTCCGTTGCGCTCCTTGCTTCCCGAGTTGGAAGCTCTGCAGGAAAAAACAAATGCAGCTTTCCAGCCTCCACGATCCATCGACATGCACCCTCGGTTCATCGCGTTGAATTCCACCATCAAAGCCGCTCGCGAATTGGATTCATCCAGGGCGTACGCGGGAGCGCTGTATCAATATCTTGAAGCAGTGCGGCACTTCGGCATGCTTGATCCGGCTGTGCCCGATGCGGCGAAGCAGGCTTCTCTCCGAAATGCACTTACGGAAGAGCTGAAGAAAGTTTCTGCAGCAAAGCGCGATGACTCAATCGCCCAAGTTTTTCTGGAACGCGCCGCAGGATGGCTGAATAAGCCAGACGGAGCCGCGCCTTCGCCGGACGAATGGAGAGCTACTCAGATCGTTCTGCAGCAGGTATTGCCCGCTTACTACGCGGCGCTAAAGCCAGCCGCCCCAAGGCAGGAACGCGCAAGTCGTACAGCGACACTCACGCTGGTGCGCTGGCCCTACACTTGAAACATCTCTGACCCAGCAAGTTTGCTGGCCCAGGAAGTTGCGGCAAAATACGCAGAAAAAGTCACGTTCGTAAGCGAGAACTTCGGTGATTCCAAACTGGCGGACCAGTTTGGAGTAAAAGGCTATCCGGCCATATTTCTGGATGACGTGTTGATCGCCGCGCCGCGCGATTTCGGTTACTTCGGCGAGAAAGAAGGCACAGGACGCTATGCGCCATGGCGCAACGCTGACAGCCAGGCGAAATTCAAGAATGATCTCACGCGCATGATCGACCTGATTCTCAGCGGGAAAAAAGAGGTCGTCAGCCGCGAACGTGCGGGAACCAGCACAAGCATGGCGGCGATCAGTTCATTACCTAAGTTCACACTGACCGATCTTGCCGGCAAGCCTCTTACGGCTGAACAGGCGGCCGGGCGAGTAGTAATGGTTGAGTTCTGGGCCACGTGGTGCCCGCCTTGCCGGTCGACGCTCGAGTGGCTCGGCGACCTAAAAAAGAAATATGGCGACAACGTGGCCATTCTCGCGTTCGCGGTGGAGTCGCCGGAAGACAAGGTCCGGGAGACCGTAAATGCCCTGAGTCCCGACCTGCACTGGGCCATTACTGACGCAG
>DATBVH010000041.1:0-2639 GCA_036515395.1 Candidatus Angelobacter sp. | reverse complement strand
TTTCATTAATCTGTGTCTTGATCCCTGCCTCATCAGGGGCCTTGGACCATTTCCCCGGCTCGGCGTTACTGGGGCAGCGGTTTCCACCAGCATAGGACGAAGCATTGGCATCATTTTTCAACTTTACATGCTCAGCAAGGGCAGCGCGCACCTCAACATTCTGCGAAAACACATTCGCCTGAAGCTGAAACTAATGTGGAACATCTTCGAGGTGGCTGGGCTCGGTGTCTTGCAGCTTTTGATAGCTACCGCAAGCTGGCTGGTGATGGTGCGCATGATTCAGTCTTTTGGCAGTCAAGCCACTGCAGGCTATACCGTAGCCATCCGTATTGTGATCTTCTCGACTCTTCCCTCGTGGGGGCTTGGATCGGCGGCGGCAACGCTGGTTGGGCAGAATCTGGGAGCGAAGCAGCCAGACCGGGCCGAGCAGTCAGTGTGGCGCGCCAGCTTTTTCAATGCGGTCTTTCTGGCGGTAGTGTCAGTGGGGTTCCTCATCTTTGCGCCGCAATTGGTTGGAGTGTTCAGCAGCGACGCGCAGGTGGTCCGTTACGGCGCAAGCTGCCTGCGGATCATCAGCTGTTGTTACGTCCTTTGGGCCTACGGAGAAGTGATTGTGCAGGCCTTCAACGGAGCGGGCGATACATGGACGCCAACGTGGATCAACTTTTTTGTGTACTGGATCGTCCAACTGCCGCTGGCATTCGTGTTGAGTATAAAGCTCCATGTCGGGCCGAATGGCGCTTACTACGCGATCCTGGTGGCCGAAGTCCTCCTCTCGATTATCGGCATTTACATTTTCAAAAAGGGAAAGTGGAAGCTGAAGATGGTATGAGCGGCTACAGCTTCGCGCGGCGCAACCGCAATGCATTGGCGATCACCGATACGGAACTGAAGCTCATGGCGGCAGCGGCAAAGACCGGTTGCAACAGCAATCCCGTGAATGGATACAGCACGCCTGCGGCGATCGGCACGCCAAGCAGATTATAGATGAAGGCAAAGAAAAGATTCTGGCGGATGTTGCTCATGGTAGCGCGACTAAGATTGCGAGCCCGCATCAGGGCGTTTAGGTCGCCTTTGATCAGAGTAATGTCGCCGCTCTCCATAGCTACGTCGGTTCCTGTGCCCATAGCAATGCCAACGTTGGCTTGCGCGAGCGCTGGTGCGTCATTGACGCCGTCGCCAGCCATAGCGACGATGCGGCCTTCAGACTGAAACTTTTTTACGATGGCCAATTTCTGTTCCGGCAAAACTTCAGCTTCAAATTCAGTGATTCCAAGTTGTCTAGCGATGGCTTCTGCCGTCGCGCTGTTGTCGCCGGTGAGCATCACCAGGCGCAGACCGCTGCACTTCAAGCCCGTTACGGCTTCTTGTGTTGAGCTCTTGATGGGATCGGCAACAGCGATTAAGCCAGCGGCCTTGCCGTCGATTGCGGCCAGTACAACTGTATTTCCTTGTTGTCTAAAAGTCTCGGCCTGCAATGATATCGGACGCGTGTTGATGCCTCTACTCGCGAGAAAATCAGGCGTTCCCACAACGATTTGCCGGCCAAGAACTTCTGCTGCAACACCCTGGCCGGTAAAAGACTGGAAATTGGCCGCCGGTGGAAGCTTCAATTTGCGTTGTTCTGCTTCTCTCACAATGGCTGCGGCTACCGGGTGCTCGCTCATTTTCTCCACCGATGCCGCGAGCAGCAGAAGATCGACTTGAGAGATGCCGCCCGTAGATAAAATTGAGGTCATCCGCGGCTTCCCTTCCGTCAGTGTGCCGGTTTTATCGAGCACCAAAGTGTCCACTTTTTCCATGAGCTCGAGCGCTTCGGCGTTTCTGACAAGAACGCCGGCATGTGCTCCGCGTCCGGTGCCAACCATCACCGCCATCGGAGTAGCAAGTCCCAGTGCGCAGGGGCACGCAATGATGAGCACTGCCACGGCATTGACAAGAGCGTACGCGAATCGCGGCTGAGGCCCCCAAATGGACCATATGATGAATGTAAGTACTGCCACGAACAACACGGCTGGGACAAAGTAGCCGGAAACTTTGTCCGCCAGGGACTGAATGGGAGCGCGGCTGCGCTGGGCTTCGGCGACCATCCGCACGATACGGGCCAGCAAAGTCTCCGAGCCCAGTCGTTCGGCGCGCATGATGAATGAACCGGTTTGATTCACGGTCCCGCCAACTACTTTTAACCCGGGTGATTTCTCCACCGGCATGGATTCCCCAGTGATCATCGACTCATCAACTGAACTGTTCCCTTCTTCCACGATGCCGTCCACCGGAACACGGTCGCCGGGGCGGACGCGCAGGCGGTCGCCGCGCTGAACATGGTCTAAGGAAACTTCTTCGTCGGATCCATCCAGGCGCAAGCGCCGAGCAGTCTTAGGATTCAGGTCGAGCAGAACTTTGATGGCTGAACTGGTCTGCCTGCGGGCGCGCAGTTCCAGCACCTGACCGAGCAAGACCAAAGTTACGATGATCGCTGCCGATTCAAAATAGACTTCGGGCCTTCCGCCATGGCCGAGAAACGATGCAGGAAAAATGCCGGGTGACACTGTTGCGATCAGGCTGAAGAGATATGCTGTGCCCGTTCCCATGGCTATCAGCGTGAACATATTCAAGTGTCGATTGACAAGCGACGCCCA
>DATBVH010000040.1:0-2623 GCA_036515395.1 Candidatus Angelobacter sp. | reverse complement strand
TGGCAAGTAGGCGCTCCGCGGATTCTTTTGCTTTCAACCAAATTGCAGGATCATTTCTACTGCCAATCGCTCTCAACGTTTTCTTTGCAGCTTCGATTGCGTCATCAACCGTATGAACTCCAACAGTCTCAGTCAGTGTTCGCATTGCTTCAAACAGGGCTCGTTTTTGAAGCTGAATGAAAAATGAAACCAGCGACCTCAGGTCATTTTCATCAGCAACTTCCAGAGCATCAATATATTGGCCCCGGTCATCCCTGGTTACCACCACAGGAAACCACCCCGCTTTAATAAACAGCAAGCTCGCCAGCACCCGCGCCAAGCGGCCGTTGCCGTCTTGATAAGGATGAATTTGCGTGAAGCGATGATGCAGCCAGGCCGCCTCAACTTCCACTGGTACCCCTTTTTTCTCATGTTCCGCGTGAAGCGACAGCAGGCGCTCCATTTCTGAGTCCACTTGTTCAGGTGGACAATACTGATGCATGCTGCCGTCAGGCTTTTTGGGATTGTTGGGACGTTCTTTGTATTTGCCTTTGGCTAGCTTGGATTCGAACAAGTTCCCAAACTGATCGACCATCATTGTTGTTTCCTGATGGCGCAACAGAGCCGCATGCAGTTCATGGATGTAGCTTTTGGAGAGCGGACGGCTGCCTTTTACGAATTGAAACAGGCCTTCTAAAACGTCGGCATGGTCCTGAATAATGGCGGCAATGATTTCCGGCGGCTTTTGCCCTGGATGGGTTCCGATGAGATCAGCGTCAATACCGCGTTCGATGAGAGTTTGCGTAATTCCGCGATCAATGTCGTAAACGCCTTCAATTTGCCCGGTTTCAATCGACCACTCGCGGCCTAAGCGCTTGTTAAACTCAGCTAGAGCACCGCTCTGTTCGAGATCGGCACGCTGATCGTTCCAGAACTGAAGCAGCGGCCCGAGTTCTCCGTCCGTTAGAGAACTCCAGTCCTGCGGCAGGTCGGCGATTGGCTCCCAGACAAGGACCATCGAGTCCTTTTTACCAGATCAGGGGCTAAAGCCCGTTTCTTTTTATCAACTGAACGGCGCGGCTGAAGCCGCGCCCTGACACTTGTTCTCAATCTGGATGACCTATCGTTGGGCTGCCCTTTCGCCATATGGTTCTCGGAGTGGGTTTTCGATCACCCGATCACGCGCGATCACCAGATCACCCGATCCTTCTACTCTCCGAGCTTTTCAAAGAACGTGATTATCGACTCAATCCCACGATAGAAGTTGGGGATGTGGAACTTTTCGTTGGGCGCGTGCAGGTTGTCATCGGGCAGGCCGAAGCCCATCATCACGCTGGGGATTTTGAGAACGTCCTGAAAGTCTGTCACGATAGGAATCGACCCGCCGGAGCGGATAAAGACCGTATCTTTCTTAAAGACCTCATGCAGCGCCTGCGTTGCGGCCTTGATGAATGGGTTATTTGTACCAACCACGCAGGCAGGGCCTTTGCTGAAGACCTTGATATTGGTTTCAATTCCTTTGGGCGTGAGCTTCTTTACGAACTTAGTGTATTTCTTTAGGATGTCGTCGGGGTCTTGATTGGGTACCAGGCGCATGGAGACCTTGGCGAATGCGCGGGCTGGAATTACGGTCTTGGCGCCGGGAGCGGTAAAGCCGCCGGGCATGCCGTGGACTTCCAGCGTCGGACGCGCCCATGTGCGATATAGGACGGAATAGCCGGGCTCGCCGGTCAGCACTTTTGAGCCGACTTCAGTCTTGCGATAGTGCTCTTCATTGAAGGGAAGCTTTTTCCAGGCTTTGAGTTCGTCTTTGCTCGGGCCCTTCATGCCTTTGTAAAAGCCGGGAATCAGGATTTTGCCTTTTGAGTCTTTCAGCTTGCTGATGATTTCAATGAGCGCAAAGAACGGATTGGGCGCAGCGCCGCCGTACATGCCGGAGTGCAGATCAGTTTTGGCGCCCACGGCTTCAATTTCGGTATAAACCAGGCCGCGCAGGCCGACGCAGAGCGTGGGAAGGTTCGGCGCAAATAATTCCGTATCGCAGACCAATGCGAAGTCTGCTTTCAGCTTGGTCTTTTGCGCGCGGATATAGGCTGCAATGGATTCACCTCCAACTTCTTCCTCGCCTTCAAAAATGCACTTTACGTTGATCGGCAGCTTGCCGCCGTGACCGCGCATGAGCGCTTCAAGTGCCTTGATTTCCATCCAGAGCTGGCCTTTGTCGTCCACGGCGCCGCGCGCGTAAATATTCTGGTTGCGCTCAGTGGGTTCAAAGGGCGGCGTGAGCCATTCATTCAGCGGATCGGGCGGCTGGACGTCATAGTGCGCATAGCATAGGACGGTGGGCTTGCCCGGCGCATGCAGCCAGTCGCCGTAAACCAGCGGGTGGTTCTTGGTGGGGATGACGTCGACGTTTTCCATGCCGATGCGGCGCAACTCGTCGGCCACGAACATGGCGGCGCGGCGGACATCTTCTTTGTGCTCCGGCGCGGTGCTCACGCTGGGAATGCGGAGCAGGTCTTTCAACTCGCCTAAAAACTTCTGCTGGTTCTCTCTGGCGTAACTGACTGCGGATGAAGCCATATGCGTCCTCCGGGACAGATGAATGAACCGATAAGTATATCTTGTGGCGGGATTTGGCGGG
>DATBVH010000039.1:0-7374 GCA_036515395.1 Candidatus Angelobacter sp. | reverse complement strand
CCCAACGGCCGGCGTGCGCTCTCCCACATGAGCGCCAATTTCTATGGCCACCCGGCGGAGAAACTGAAAATTATCGGCATTACCGGCACTAACGGCAAGACCACAACGACATTCCTTTGCGAATCGATTCTCCGGCACTGCGCGCGGCCCTCGGCGCTGATTGGGACCATTGAATACCACGTGCCTGCCAGCACAAACGCGGGGCAAGCAGGAGCGGATCTTCCTTACAAAGTTTTGCCCTCGCCTCACACCACGCCGGAAGCGCTGGAACTGAACCAGATTTTTGCTGAAGCATTTGCCGCCGGCGCCACACACGCTGTGATGGAAGTGTCGTCACATGCGCTGGCGCAGGAGCGCGTCTGGGGTGTGCCGTATGAAGTGGCGGTTTTTACCAATCTCACGCGCGACCATCTGGATTACCACAAGAGCATGGACAGCTACTTTGAGGCCAAGAGCATTTTGTTTCTGGGCTGCGGAACACGTCCGCCACGCGCCGCCGTGATTAATGCCGACGATCAATATGGCCAGACCCTAGGACAAAGCCGCAAGACTTTAAGCCAGCAGGTGATCCTCTACGGGATACAGAATGGCGATTTCAAAGCGACGAATATCAACCTGCAGCAGGACGGCACGAAGTTCGATCTGGTCACGCCGTCCGGCAGCATAAGGATTAAGACAGCGCTGATCGGCGGCATTAACATTTACAACATACTGGCGGCCGCGGCTGCGACTTTTGCCTGTGGATGTTCGCTCCAGCAGATTGCTGAAGCCATTGACCATTTCAAGCAGGTGCCTGGACGATTTGAGAAAGTGGATTGCGGCCAGCCTTTTACCGTGGTGGTGGACTATGCCCATACCGACGACGCGCTGCGCAACCTGACGGCGATTGCCCGCGATTTCGCTAGCCGAAGTTCAGCGCCGGGAAGGGTGATTACGATTTTCGGCTGCGGCGGTGATCGTGATCGGACCAAGCGCCCGCTTATGGCCGAAGCTGCGGGCAAGGGAAGCGATTTCGTTGTCCTGACTTCTGACAATCCGCGCAGTGAAGATCCGCTGCAGATTATCGATGACGCGCTGCCCGGCTTAAAACAGACCGGCACGCGATACGAAGTTGAGCCGGACCGCAAAAAAGCCATCCGTCTGGCGCTGATTGAAGCCATGCCCGGTGACGTGATCTTGATCGCCGGCAAGGGTCATGAGAAAACGCAAATCACGCGCGAAGGTACATTCCCTTTTGATGATGTGCAGGTGGCCCGGGAAGCGTTACAACAGATGAGTTACGCAGGCGGAGGAAAGAAATGAAGCTGCCGTTATGGCGAATCGCCGAGTTTGTGGGCTCCAAAGGCGAGTGTGACCAGGAAGCAGTCGCCATGGGGTATTCCATTGATTCGCGGACGCTCAATGCGGGCGATCTGTTTATTGCCATTGCGGGTGAGCGCTTTGATGGACATGAGTATGTGCAGGCCGCGCTGGAAAAAGGCGCGGTAGGCGCGATTGTTGAAGCAGGGAAGAAGGTTGCCGGCGATCCGCTGCGGCTGTTGCAGGTAGAAGATTCGCTGAAAGCGCTGCAACTGCTGGGCGCTGCCGCGCGCAGGCTTTGGGGCAAGCCGCTGCTAGCAGTGACGGGCTCGGCAGGCAAGACCACGACCAAGGAAATTCTGGCGCACATTCTTTCCACGCGCTTCCGCGTGATGAAGAGTTCCGGCAACCTGAATAATCACATTGGCCTGCCACTGCAGCTGTTGAAGCTTGAAGCCGAACACGATGTGGGCGTAGTGGAGATGGGCATGAACCACGCCGGTGAAATTCGCGCGCTGGGCGAGCTGGCCCACCATGACCTGGCCGTAGTGACCACAGTAGCGCCGGTGCACCTGGAATTTTTTGAATCACTGGCAGAGATTGCCCGCGCGAAATACGAGATTATTGAAACGCTGCACCCCGGCGGGGTCGCCGTGCTAAACGCCGACGACGACTACGTCTGCCAGTTTGGCCGCGACTTTAAAGGCAAGGTTGTAAGGTTTGGCATCAAGCGCTCGGCAGACGTAAGCGCGCAAAAGATCAAGCTGAACGGCGCGGAAGGCTCGACGTTTGAGCTGGTAGTGGGCAGTGTGGGTGAGCCGGTTACGTTTCCTCTCGTCGGCGAGCACAATATTTATAACGCGCTGGCGGCTGTTGCGGCAGCCATGGATCGTGGGATATCGCCATCGCAGGCGGCGGCTGCGCTTTCCAGCGTCGCACCACCGGACAAGCGGGGCCAGGTGCTGCATCTTAACGGCGCTACTCTTATTAATGACTCCTACAACTCCAATCCGCGCGCGCTGGAAGCGATGATCGACACGCTAGCCAGCATGAAAGCCGAGCGCAGGATACTGGTGGTCGGAGAGATGCTGGAGCTTGGGCCAACGGCTGAGGCGCTGCATCGCGAATGCGGCAAGCACGCTGCAGAAAAGAAAATCGACATGGTGATTGGCGTCAGAGGAATGGCCCGCGCCGTGGCGGAAGCTGCTTGTGGATCCGGCACGCAGGCCCAGTTTATGGAAACGCCGGAGCAGGCGGGAGAATGGCTGGCCCGCAACCTTCGTCCGGGAGATGCGGTGTTGCTGAAGGCTTCACGCGGCGTGAAGCTGGAGCGCGCGCTGGAAATGTTGCAGGATAAGGTTCCGGGGAAATAGTTTTTTCCACAGCCCAGCGATCAACGCTGATTATTGTAAGTTGGAGATAGACCCGCGCTGCTCCCTGTAAACTGATGTACCGGAGGAATATTGCTTTACTGGCTTCTTTATCAACGGTTATTCGCGCACTTTCCTCCATTCCGTATTTTCCGTTATGTCACTTTCCGGACGGCATTTGCCAGCCTTACAGCGCTGTTTATGGGGATGATTATTGGCCCGGCGATCATACGGCAACTGCGCGATTTCCAGATTGGACAGTACATCCGCGAGGAAGGCCCCAAGGGCCATCAGAAAAAGGCCGGCACGCCCACCATGGGCGGAGTGCTGATTACAATCGCAATTATTGTCCCGACACTCCTCTGGGCCGATCTTTCCAACACATATATATGGCTGGCCATTTTTTCCACGATCGCCTTTGGCGCCATTGGCTTTGCCGACGACTATATAAAGGTGGTGCGCAAGCGGAACCTGGGCCTGACCGGACGAACGAAGCTGGTGCTTCAGTTCCTGGCCGCAGGATTCGTTGGAATCGCGCTGGTCACTTTGACGGCGACGCGCCAGTATTCCACGCACTTGATGGTGCCCTTCTTTAAACAGTTTCGCCCTGATCTGGTCATTGAAAGCTTCCGCCACTATCCGCATGTCTGGTGGCTTGCATTTATTCCTTTTGTCCTGTTTGTGATGCTGGTGCTGGTGGGATCAAGTAATGCCGTGAACCTCACGGATGGACTTGATGGCCTGGCCATTGGTTGCACGGTGATTGCCGCCGGAGCGCTCACGATTCTTACCTACCTGAGCGGGCACGTCGTCTTTTCTGAATATCTGGAGCTGCAAAAGATGCCGCAGGTGGCGGAGGTGACTGTCTTCTGCGGTGCCATGGTGGGATCCGCAATTGGGTTCCTCTGGTACAACGCGCACCCGGCAGAAATCTTTATGGGCGATGTTGGCTCGCTGGCGCTGGGCGGCGCCATTGGCACTGTGGCCGTAATTATTAAGCAGGAGCTGTTGCTGCCGTTCATTGGCGGAATCTTTGTGTTGGAAGCGCTTTCGGTCATCATCCAGGTAGCGTCTTATAAGACGCGCAAGAAGCGTGTGTTTAAGATGGCCCCGCTGCACCATCACTTTGAGCTGGCCGGCTGGTCGGAATCCAAGATCATTATCCGCTTCTGGATTCTGGCGCTGATCTTTGCGCTCTTCGCGCTTACGACCCTAAAGTTGCGCTGACGCTGCGATAATCGCAGCTGATACTACCGGCGAGGCTGGGCAGAGATTTTGTGAGGCAACGTGACAAAGAAGCTGCTGGCAGTCGTCTTTGCGCTGGGTTCTGTTTTACTTTTGACTGCATTGCTCTATAGAAGCCCTGATCCCAGTCCATTTCTTTTTTACGCCCTCTTGCCTGGAAACATTGTGAGCCTGTCAATTACCGGAGGGCATGGCGGCACCCTTGTTCAGGAAGGAGTCGGAGCTGTAGCCGGGCTGATCGTGAATTGCATGGTCTATGTAGGCGCGGTTTTCCTGTTACTCCGGATGAGGAGGCCTTCCAATTGATTCGATTTGCGATTGAAGTTTATATGTGATGCCCCCACTGTGAATCTTGCAAGCCAGAAAAGTGAGATCCATGGCACAATGGAAATTCACATGGAGTTGAAGAACAAAAGGGTTCTGGTGGTGGGACTTGGGCGCTCCGGCGTGTCGTCGGCCATTTTTTTGCAGGAGCACGGCGCCAAGGTGATTGTTTCCGATTCCAAAGCAGAAGCCCAATTACAAAAAGAAGTGCCCGCGCTGCTGGATCGGGGCATATCGATTGAGACTGGCAGCCACGGTGAGCGCACTTTTCGCGACCAGGACCTCATCGTCGTAAGCCCCGGAGTTCCTTCTGACCAGCCGCAGTTGCAGCACGCGCGGACCCTGGGAATCCCAGTGATCGGGGAAGTTGAACTGGCATTTCGATTTCTAAACGGCAAGGTGCTGGCGATTACCGGCTCCAATGGTAAGACCACCACGACGACGCTCGTTGGGGAGATTCTGGCAAAGAGCGGAAAGAAGACTTTGGTGGGCGGAAACATTGGCACGCCAGTGATCTCGCTGGCCGGGCAGTCAACGCCCGATACGATGGTGGTGCTGGAAGTTTCAAGCTTTCAGCTGGAGAGCATCGAGCAGTTCTGCCCGTGGATTGCCGCGATTCTGAATATCACGCCCGACCATCTGGATCGTCACCACACGTTTGAGGCGTATGTCGCTGCCAAGGCGCGGATATTCGAGAAACAACAACCCGGCGATTTTGCGGTGCTCAATGCCGACGATCCGACTTGCGTGGCGCTGAAAGACAAAGTGAAAGGCAAGCTGCTGTGGTTCAGCCGTAAACAGCGCGTGGAACATGGCGCGTTCGTTCAAGGCGATCAGATCATCTTCCGGCAAAATGCACAGGATCAGGCGGCGCTCAGCCGCTCAGATATTCAGTTGAAGGGCGAACATAATCTTGAGAACGTGCTGGCCGCTGTCGCCATGACGATGGTTGCGGGCTGCACGCCGCAGCAGGTGCGGCAAGCCGTCGAGGAGTTCCGCGCCGTGGAGCACCGGCTTGAGCTGGTCGCGACCATCAATGGAGTTACGTTCTATAACGATTCCAAAGCCACCAACGTTGACGCCACGGTGAAAGCGCTGGAATCCTTTCCCGCGAACATCCACATTATTCTGGGTGGCAAAGATAAAGGAAGCGATTACACGGTGCTGAATCCGCTGCTGCGCGAACGGGTGAAGCGTGCCTACCTGATTGGCGCTGCCTCTGACAAGATTGCTTCACATCTGCAAAACTCCACTTCCATCGTGCGCTCCGGCACGCTGGAGCGCGCGGTGCACCAGGCCTTTGACGCTGCCAAGCCCGGTGATGTAGTGCTGCTGGCGCCGGCATGCGCCAGCTTTGATCAGTTTGAAAATTACGAACACCGCGGGCGCGTCTTTAAAGAACTTGTCCAGTCACTCACTCCAGTCACAACGGGAGAAAGGTCCTAGTGGCCAAAAGAGTCGGCGTGGACAAATGGATGTTCGGCTCGACTCTGTTGCTGGTTGGGCTGGGCGTGCTGATGGTTTTCAGCGCGTCGGCTGTAATGGCCGACGAGAAATTCGGCTCTCCGTATCACTTTCTATTTCGACAGCTAGGCTGGGCCGTGGCAGGCCTTGCAGTCATGTCCGTGGCCATGACGGTCGATTATCGCCGCTGGAAAAAGCCGGCCATTGTTTTCACATTGCTGGGTGTCACGGCGGTGTTGCTGGTGGCGGTCTTCTTTCTTGATCGCTCGCACAACACGCACCGCTGGATCAAGCTGGGCGGCTTCATGTCATTCCAGCCGTCGGAACTGGCCAAGCCCGCGCTCATTCTTTTTCTGGCGTTCTTTCTGGAAGCGCGCACCAAGTCCATGGACGACTGGCGGCACACGCTGCTGCCGGCGGTGATTCCGGCCTTTCTTTTTGCGGCGCTCATCATGAAGCAGCCCGACCTGGGCACGGCGCTGGTCTGCCTGGGCGTGACCGCCGCCATTCTTTATGCAGCCGGCATGCGGCTCAGATATTTTGCCGCCGGCCTGGTGCCGATTGTTCCCGTGCTGGCTTACATGCTGATGTTCGTTCCGTGGCGGCTGGCGCGCATGGTCGTCTTCTTTCATCCTGAGCGCGACCCGCAGGGAATCGGCTTTCACATCAATCAGTCGCTCATCGCCGTGGGAACCGGAGGCTTGACCGGCCTGGGCCTGATGGAAGGCAAACAGAAACTCTTCTACCTGCCGGAGCCGCATACCGATTTCATCTTTGCCGTAATTTCAGAAGAGTGGGGACTGATTGGCGCGGCGCTGATCGCCACGCTGTTCTTTATCTTTGCCTGGCGCGGACTGCGAACCTCACTGCGCGCGCGCGATCCCTTTGGCCGCTACCTTGCCGTGGGCGTGACCACCATGATTGTGGTGCAGGCTTTCTTCAACATCAGCGTGGTGTTGGCCCTGTTGCCGACCAAGGGCATCCCTCTGCCGTTCATTTCCTACGGCGGATCAAGCCTGTTTGTGATGCTGGCCAGCGTGGGCGTTTTGTTGAATGTAAGCCAGCAGACGGAGTAGGGGGTGACCGCCCGGTTCCAGCGTCCGCTCTCGGCGAACAGTTTCTTGCACCCTCGGCTCTGCCTATATCTCTTCCCAAGAAACAGAGGGGTCCCGTCCGCCCGTCTCTACAAAATAAGCGGCGACTTGTTTGATCGTTTGGAATGGCATGCAGTAATGTGTGGATACGGGAGTTACCGTGTTTCCTATAAGGAACTCAATTTCGGTTTCATCCGTTTGCGCAGCACCACCGACGGCCATCAGATAAGGCGGCTCACCATCGATGGAACTGTGTTGGACACAGCCAATGGTTCCTCCAACTCCTACGAGCTGCTTATAACCGTTCTCAGCCAAGAGCTCACAAAAAAAAGGTTTTCTACCGGAAAAGCTAGCGAATAGCGTTGATATATCTCTACTATTGATTTTTGATCCATTTGCAGGGTTCAACTGGTCCTGCCTGTCAAAGAACTCCACGGTCATTTAGGGACTCCTGTGAATGTCGAGCTTGTTCCATTGGATGTTACAACGGTAAGGTGGCTGCCAGGTTCAAGCATTCGAGGTAAAAGTGCTGAGCAGCTGGAGCATATTTGCGGATTGTTAATAATGACGGTCGCGTC
>DATBVH010000038.1:0-3775 GCA_036515395.1 Candidatus Angelobacter sp. | reverse complement strand
GATACTTTGAAACGGCCGGGGCCGCCCACTGGCTGCCGCAAACCCAACCGGAAATCAAGGCATTGCTTGATGCCTACACTCTTGAAAAAGGATTGATGGAGATAGAGTACGAACTTGAGAATCGGCCGGATTGGATACGTATTCCGCTTCACGGGATTCTGGAACAACTGCAATGATATTTCCGCGATCAGCCGGCATACTGCTGCATCCCACATCTCTGCCCGGCGCCTATGGAATCGGCGAATTGGGGCAGGAAGCGTTACGTTTTGGTTCCTATCTGCATGATTCAGGAATAAAAATCTGGCAGGTGCTTCCATTGAATCCCACCGGATACGGCGATTCGCCGTATCAATCCCTATCGGCGTTCGCTGGAAATCCAATACTCATCAGCCTGGAAGCATTGGCCGTGGAAGGTTTGCTTGCTCAAGAGGTGCTGCAATCATTGCCGAACTTTCCCGAAGACCGCGTGGACTTTAGTTTGGTGATTCCCTGGAAATTCAGTTTGCTTCGAAAAGCGGCGACGATGTTTTTCGGATCGGCGAAATCAGAACAGAGATCTGATTTTGAAAAATTCGTACAAGAAAACCGAACATGGCTGGATGACTATGCGCTTTTCATGGCGGCCAAGGATGCGCATCAGGGAAAGGTATGGACGGAATGGGACCCGGCACTGGCTGCGCGCGATCACGCGGCTTTGGCGAGATGGAGTGAAAGGCTCTCTTCTGAAATCGATGCCTACAAGTTCTGGCAATTTGTATTTTTTCGCCAGTGGAAAGCGATTCAACAGGAATGCGAACGACGTGGGATCCGCATTATGGGAGACATTCCCATTTATGCCGCGCATGACAGCGCCGACGTGTGGGCACATCCTGAAATGTTCTGGCTGGATGAAAAGGGAAATCCGCTCAAGGTTTCAGGCGTTCCTCCTGATTACTTCAGCGCCACTGGGCAGCTCTGGGGAAATCCGCTATACCGTTGGGACGTCATAAAGAAAGACGGCTACCGCTGGTGGATTGAACGGCTTCGGGCTTCGCTCAAAATGTTCGACATGGTGCGGCTCGACCATTTCCGCGGATTCGAAGCTTATTGGGAAATACCCGCAGGGGAGCCGACCGCGATGAATGGCAAGTGGGTCAAAGGGCCTGGCAGGGAACTCTTTCAGGTACTCACGGGTGCTCTTGGGCCTCTGCCGATTGTCGCTGAGAACCTGGGCGTGATCACACCTGAGGTCGAAGCTATCCGGAAGCAGTTCGGCTATCCCGGGATGGCGATTCTGCAGTTTGCGTTCAGCACTGATCCCCAGGCGCCCACTTTTCGGCCGCACAACTATGAGCCGCAACTTGTGGCTTACACCGGCGGACATGACAATGACACCATGTTCGGATGGTGGCGTTCCGGCGTGGCGCAAAGCACCCGTACTCAAGCTGACGTAAAAAAAGAATATGTGGACGCACAGAATTACTTTGGCGTCACCGCCGACCAGCTCGATCGTGAAGTAAATTGGATTTTTATTCGTGAAGTCATGAAGTCCGTCGCGAACACCGTTTTGTTTCCCATGCAGGATGTTCTTGGGCTGGGCAGCGAGGCCCGCATGAACACACCAGGGACTCTTGGCGGCAACTGGACGTGGAGGCTGAGTTCCGATAGCCTTCGCGAAGCAGACCAATGCCGCCTGAAGCTGTTCACAGATATTTACGATCGGTGAGCGTTGACTGGACTGCAACAGCCGGTTAGGTAAAAGATTTTAGAAGAGAGGCCATGGGTAGTTTTCTTTCCATCATCGCGGTAGGTTTTTTTCTGGGGATGCGCCACGCTACTGATCCGGACCATGTAATTGCCGTTACAACCATCGTGACGCGCCAGCGCCAGCTTGCGCGCGCTGCGCTGACAGGCGCATTTTGGGGCGTGGGCCACACGCTGACCATTTTTGTGGTGGGCGCTTTGATCATTCTCTTTGATGTGGTCATCCCTGCTCGCATTGGTTTGAGTATGGAGTTTTCCGTCGCGCTTATGCTGATTGTTCTCGGCATCATGAATGTCGCGGCGT
The DNA here is from genome assembly GCA_036515395.1 of Candidatus Angelobacter sp. Taxonomy (GTDB): domain Bacteria; phylum Acidobacteriota; class Terriglobia; order Terriglobales; family Acidobacteriaceae; genus Angelobacter. The sequence continues at coordinate 1,728 of DATBVH010000038.1, read as the reverse complement.
TCATGCGTTCCGCTCCGGCGTTTGCAAGCCAGGCCGATATGGGTTCTGAAGCCCTGCACGCGCATTCGCACGCTCATGGCGACTACGTTCATAGCCATGCTCACGGGCACGCACCGGAAGCGCATCCACATCGTGCCGATAGCACGCCATTGGCGCTGTTTGATCGTGTTTTCGGCAAGCTCGCTTTATATCGTCCGATCAGGCCATTTATTGTTGGCGTGGTCCACGGGCTTGCCGGTTCTGCGGCGGTAGCTCTGCTTGTTCTGGCTGCAATTCCCAATCCGCGATGGGCTCTAGTCTATCTGCTCGTTTTTGGAGCAGGAACTGTTGGCGGCATGATGCTGATCACCATGAGCATTGCTTCCGCCTTTACGTTTATGGGAAAGGGCCGACAAAAATTCTCACATCGGCTTGGATTAGTCTCAGGCCTTCTCAGCCTGGCATTCGGAATATTACTGGTCTATCAGATCGGCTTTGCCGGCGGCCTTTTCAGCAGCCATCCACACTGGACGCCTCGGTAAAACGTATCGGTCATAATACTCAATCAGCTTGCCGCTCTCCAGCAGATCGGGCGCGATCAAGTGGCCTTTCGCAAGCACAAGAACTTACGGCACAGCGGCAGTAAACGTGAACGCCGTCTTCGCATTCTCCTTCGGCCCGATCTTCACTTTCATCGTCTGTTCGCCGAATTTTTCATGCACCGCGGCAATCGTGTATTCTCCCGGCGGCAGGTTCTTGATCTCAAAGCTTCCATCAGGAGCGCTCACGGCAAAGTATGGGTGCGACATTACGTTGATGTAAGCCCGCATCCATGGATGCTGGTTGCACTGTACCGGAATCATCATCTCCGGGTTGGCAAACTTTTTGGTGACTGGCTTGTCCGTGGGCATCTGCGATTCATTGAACGGCGGGTTCTTGCTTGGCATGTCATGGATGTTGTGGTCGGCCGTATCTGTATTGGTAATCTTCAGCGGTTGGCCGACCATAATGCCCAGAATGTGGGGAATGTAGCGGCAGCCTTTCTGATCGAGTACGACAGGCTCGCTCGGAACAGCAAAATTGCCCTGTGGCAAGCCTTCTTTCACATAGACAAAAACATTTGCCAGCTTGCCTGCATTCGCAACCACAACTTCCGCCGGTTGAGGTCCCGTTGGACATCCTGGATCGGCAGTCATATCCAGAGGCTTCATTTTCAGCTCCTGACCTTTCAGGCTCACCACGCCGCTAATCGTGCCAGCGGTAGATGTGTCAACGCTGATTGTCGCGGGCTTCGACGCAGCCGCAGGCTGTTCGGAAACGGGCTGGGACTTGCAACCGAGCGCGAGTAGTAGCGCCAGCAAAGCAGCCAAAAGTAAAAACCGTACAAAAATTATCCTCATTCGCTTCCTTCTATTGCGGCTGCAGCAACTGTAAAAGTTCAACCCGTTGCATCGAGACAGCCCTTTGCATCATCCTGAAGTCGATGCAGATCATAGATCAGGTCATCTTCTGGATAGAAAGCCACCGCGCCGCAGAGTTTTACCAAACCCGCACTCGCTGCCAGCACGCAAGCGCACTCATTTAAGTCGCCACCCCACCTGAATGAAATGCACCAGTCTCGATCGGCAATTGTCTTGGCCAAATGCGTATAATTCTGCAGGATATCTTGTGCAGGTCCTGAGACGATTTCAAATCCCGACTCTACATTTTTTAGTTTTGAAGGAGAGAATCCGCTGTCCACCAATGGAT
>DATBVH010000037.1:0-4587 GCA_036515395.1 Candidatus Angelobacter sp. | reverse complement strand
ATAAATCCTGTTGATGTGCTCCGGCGCAATGCCCGCGCCGCTGTCGCTGATGTTCACCTGCACGCTGTCGCCATTGGTCGTGCTGATGTGCAACGTACCGCCCTTACCCGCCATGGCATCTTTGGCGTTCAGGAACAGGTTCAGGAAGACCTGTTGCAGCTTGCCGGAATTGCCATGGATCAGCGGGAGCCCGGCATAGAGGTTGGTTTGCACTTTCACTTGCGAAGTCCTGAGCTGGTGCTCCAGCAGCGTAAGCGTTTCTGTGATGATCTTGTTCAGATCAATGGCGCTGAATTCCGTGGCGCTGGTGCGCGAGAAGTTCAGCAGGTTGTTGACGATTTCAGAGGCGCGGAACGTCTGGCGCGTAATTTTTTCCAGCAGCGGCCCGAGCTTCGCATCGCCATTGATCTGCTTGGTCAGCATCTGCGCATAGCTGGAGATTACCGCCAGCGGTGTGTTGACTTCATGCGCCACGCCCGCAGCCAGCAATCCGATGGATGAAAGCTTTTCTGCTTGCGATAGTTGCGATTCCAATTCCATCCGCTCTGTGATGTCATCCACAATAATGAGGCGGCCAATCACGTTAAATTTTCTGGTTACCAGCGGCGCAATCGCCACGTTGGCAATGCGCGTGTCTCCGGCCCGCGTGTGCAGCCGGAATTTATACAGGTTGTGAATGCCCGGGTTCTGGCGAACACGGTAAAACTCTTCCATGAACTCGGCAGGGAAGACTTCACTCAGCCGCTCGTTGAGCACCTGCGAACGCGGCATGGCATACATCACTTCCATCTGAGAGTTCCAGGATTCAATGCGGTCTTCCAGATCTACGGCCAACACACCAACGCTGATGGATTCCACAATATTTTCGTTGAAGTCCTTCAGGCGCTCGTACTCGCTGGCTTTCTGCTCCAGCGACGCATACAGCCGCGCGTTCTGGATAGCGATTCCCATGTATCCGGCCAGCGTTTCCAGGAGTTCAACGTCTTCACTCGATAGGAAGTCACCCGCCATGGTCTTGCCCAGTCCCATCACGGCGATAGTGCGGCCCTGCACGGTGCAGGGGATGTAGTAATTCAGGTTCAGCTTGGCAATGGTTTCACGCGCGGTCACGCTTTCCTGCAGCGCCTTGCGCGTATTGTCAAAGAAGATGTGCCCGGCATACTGCTCGGGACGCTCCACCACCAGAAAGCTGAGATCGAGCGAACCGGCATAGCTGATGCCGAAAGACTTTTCCATCACAAAATCATTGGCTTCGGCGTCCGTGGCCAGGAAGATGGCAATGCGATCAACCAGCAGCGTGCGCGAGAGGCGGTCAATCACCGACGCCAGCATGGCGTGAAGATCGGTTTCAGAACTGAGTTCGCGGCCAAACTCAATCAGCGTGCGGCGATAGTCATAGCGTTTGCGGTAGAAGAAGCGATCGACGCGGACCTGAATCCAGTTTTTCAGCGGCTCAAAAATCAGTGCGGTGATGATGATGACCGCGATCAAGCCGAAGGTGCCGGTGCCCGGATACTTTGTAGTAATTGATCCAGCCAGGCTACCAATGCCGACAAAGTAAGCCACAACGATTGCGGCCGTAGCCAGCGTATAAGCAACGCCGCGCTTAAAGACGATGTCAACGTCCATCAACCGGTAGCGGACAATGGCGTAGCCCCATGTGACAGGAAGGAAGACCAGCGACAGAACGGAGATCTTCATCCCCGGCGTGGGCAATGCTCCGGCGATGTAAGGGATAACGTAGAAGAGCGTGTAAGGACCAATCGCCAGCACGGTTCCGCGGGAAATCCACTTGAGTTGCTGCTGTTGCAACGGGGTGACGGCTTTGCGATAGGTGCGCCACAGGATCACGGCGGCAATCGCGAAATAAACCGTCTGGTAGACCATCTGCAGCCGGTCCAGGTCCCAGCGCAGAGCCTCAGTGAATTCAAAGACCGTAACAGCTACGATCTGCATTACCAGCAGGGCCGCTCCCGGCAGATAGGCAAGCGAAATCGTCCACGGATGGTTTGCCAGCAGCTTGCGGGGCTTTGGAAACGTCAGCGCAAAGTGCAGGAACAATGCCGGCTGCAATAGCCACGCGACAATGCTGGACCAATAGATCGCCTGGTCAAAAGCATTTAACTTGCCCGTGTAATGAAACGAATACAGGACAAACGAAATCAGGCAAAAAACATAAAAATGAGTTGACTTGGGTGCTGTCCAGCGCCGGAATAAAACATACAAGCCAATGCCGAGGTAAATGAGTGCGATGAGGCGTTGGCCAAGTTTAAGAGAATTATCCGCCGGAATCGGAATGACCGGCCCGATTTCAACATTAACGCCCTGGCGGTCAAGCAGGTATGTGGCGCGGGAGTAAACGCCGCTGCGATAAAGATGTTTTTCAAACTCAACCAGGTTTTTGATGGTCTGGTCTTTGGGCAGGCCGTTCACACGCAATAGGCGGTCGCCAACCTTGATTCCTGCTTTGTCACCTGGACCGCTGGGAACTACGCCTTTGGCCACCAGGAAGCCGGAATGCTCTTTCCACCAAACGCCGTCAGTAGGCGTGGTGTACTGGGACTCTTTTTGCCAGTTGATGACGGCAAATACGACGCAAGCGGCCGTGAGTACCGCCAGTACGATGGCGGAGAAACGAACTAGGGAATCCTTTCGCATCCGCTGCCTTCCAAACCTCTCCATCCCGGGCCTGAAGCCTGAAGACACAGGGGTTGAGCTAGATTGAAGCAACTGGGATGCCATAAGATCTTTCAACAGGGGTAACAAGCTTTGTGTTTGCCTAGACTTACAAAATTATAAATACCTTATTGCTGAAAAGCTACTGAAATTGGAATTTTGCTGTGAATTTTTGTATTTACAGTTTTTGGGAGAAGATGGACTGGAATCCTGGGAAAAGAGCAAAAAGTTGCGGGGTTTTCTTGGAGGAACCCCGCAACCAGAAGCGACAGAGGCGATAACATCCATTTGAGTGCCCAAAGCAGGAAGGCGGTTGTCTTCATAAGCGCATGCAGATCGAGAAACTTACCGCAGAGATTGACGGGCAACAAATCCACTACTCTCGCGCCGGAGCAGGACCGTCGCTTCTGCTGCTGCATGGATTGCTTGGCGGATCGTTCTGTTGGCGCAGAAACATGGAAGCTCTGTCTCAATCCCACACGGTCTTTGCCGTCGATCTGCCGGGCCATGGTGAAAGCGATTCGCCTTATCATCTGGACTGCTCCATGTCGGCACAGGCGAACCGCGTTTCGGCTCTCCTGGAGCGCTTAAACCTTGGGGAAGTGGATGTTGTGGGCTGCTCGTGGGGTGGGGCAATCGCAATGTTTCTTGCCGCGCAAAGCGCAAAAGTACGTTCTATGGTGCTGGCTGCGCCAGTCAATCCCTGGTCAAAACAAGGTTTAGGACGAATACAGTTCTTGAATGGCCGCCTGGGAACGGCTTTCCTCCGACTGGTGTGGCCTGTTTCGCGCCCACTGTATCGCATTGCGCTGGCGCGCATGTATGGCGATCCCCGTCGCCTGCCGGCCGGAACTGTCGAGGGGTATCGTTCTCAGGTAATGCGCCCCGGGAGGGTAAACAACATCCTGAGCACCTTGCGCAGCTGGAAAAATGACGTGGAAGCCTTGCGTGCCACAATCCCAAAGATCAAGGCGCGGTCGCTATTGATCTGGGGGACCCGCGATAGCGCCGTGGACGTGCGCTCGGCTGAATCTCTGCGGCACGCCCTTCCACAAAGCGAACTCGCTATGATCGAAGGCGCAGGCCATTTGCCCTTTGAAGAAATGCCGGAGGAATTTAACCGGCTGGTGCTTGAATTTATTGATCGTAATTAACGATCAGCAATTCGAAGACCGGCAATTTGAGGATAGGAATGGCCAGCCTCAAGCGGCATACCATCTGCAAAGCACTTTAGGCACTACCGGGATTTTGCCGGGTTGTGCCACACTAGAGCAAAGATGCGGGAATACTTAAAGTCGACATGGGAGAGCCTCGATCGAGAAGCCTGGCAGCGGTTCTTTATGGCCGTAGCTGGGCTGGGGCTGGCGTTTGCCGCGGCGGTATTTTCGTCGGTAGCGCGAGAGCGCGGCAATCCGCTGGCGACGGCTATTTTTGCCTTCAGCGCGCTGGCTTTGGCTCTGATCGTGGGATTGTTGACCGTACCTTTTCTGGCGCGCCGCGTGGCTGCGGCCCGCATGAAAGACGCCCTGGATTACGAACTTACGCGCGAGGGCATGGCCTATATCGGCGTTCTGGTCATCATTGGCATCGCCGCTATCAACACAGCAAATAACCTTCTTTGGATCGTGGTGGCTGCCATGCTCGCTGCCATTGCAGGCTCCGGCCTGGCTTCAGCCGCGGATCTGCGGCGGCTGGAACTGGATGTCATCGTACCCAGGAATGCTTTTGCCAAAACGCCGGTACAGCTGCGCGTAAACCTGATCAATCCGCGCCTGTGGATGCCCGCATTCTCCGTAAAAGTTTTCAGTCCGGCGGACAAAAAGAAACAACGGCGGGGTTGGGAATGGCGCAAGACGGAGTTCGTCTTCCCCAGGAAGAAAAGCTGGTTGCGTATGCCGGATTACACGCTGA
>DATBVH010000036.1:0-2314 GCA_036515395.1 Candidatus Angelobacter sp. | reverse complement strand
CATAACCGTAGTCGGAGATCAGCAACGCGTCAGAAGCGCGAACATAGCCACGCGCTTGAAACGTGATGTCGCGGATGGCCGCGCGATCCAGCGGAATTTCCGGCTCGCGATCAACACGGATGACCTGCTGCCGGGGCGAATGAGTAGTGCCGGCGAGAACGCGCGTCTTTGTAACGGTGCCACGGCCCTTGATCCGGCGGATCCCGCTGACTGAAATATGCTTTTGGCGGAATGCATGCAGCAGCATGCGGCCGGCTTCGTCGTCGCCGATTACGCCCACGGGAAGGACCGTCACCCCAAGGTCAGCCAGGTTGTAAATTGCATTGCCCGCGCCACCTGGAACCACCGTGCGGTCTCGATGGCGCAGGATAAGCACCGGCGCTTCCCGCGAGACGCGAGAGATTTCGCCATAAATAAACTCGTCGGCAATCAGATCGCCCAGGACGGTGATGCTGAGCTGTGAAAACTGCTCAATGATTTTAACGAGGCGGTCGGCCGGTTGTTGGGCTTTTTGCATTGACTCACGATTTTCTCATGCCGGAGGCTGAATCTGTTGGCCTGAGCGCTGTTCGATAGTCTTAATGATCTCGGTTACCACCTGGTGAGGTGATTCCAACTCAATCCTGAGCCTGGCCGTGAGAAGCGGGGAGAGTTGTGAGGAGAGCGTCCCCAGATTGATCAAGTCTTTTTCCGTGGTAATGAAACTGTCTGCGCCGGTTTGCTTCTTGAGATCGAGCAGGCGGTCAACATCGCGCTGCTCGTAGTGATGATGGTCGCGGAAAGTGATTGTTCTGACGATTTCTATTTTTGAAGATTTCAGGCCTTCAATGAACTGCTGTGGACGCGCAATCCCGGAAAAGAGGATTGTTTTTCCAGCGACGGCGGGAAGTTCGATTTCTCGGTGAGCACGCCAGATGTTCCTGGCGTCGCCAGCTTGCGTTTGAGCGTCGGTTAGGACAATAACGTCTGCGCGGTCTAAGGCAGTGATCGGCTCGCGCAACCGGCCGGCGGGCAGCAAGCTGCCTGCCTGATCATCTGAGGGCAGCAGGACAATATCAAAGTCGCGATGCAGGCGGCGATGTTGAAAGCCGTCATCGAGCAGGTGCAGCTTGCTGGAAAATTTCTGTTCAGCCAGAAGGCCGGCTTGATACCTGTCAGCGCCAACGATCACCGGCGCCTGCAGTTTGCGCGCGATCAATAGAGGCTCGTCGCCGAACTGCGCGGGTGAACCCTTGGGATTCACCACGGCGATTTCTGTGGAACTGCGTCCGTAGCCGCGTGAGAGAACATCGAAGGCGATTCCGCGCTCCGCCAGCAACTGGCCCAGCGCGATCACGAAAGGCGTCTTGCCGCTGCCGCCGACGGAAATATTCCCAATACTCACCACAGGACGCGCCAGCTTTTTCACCTCGAAAACGTGCCGGTCATACAAAGCATTTCGTATGGCGACACCGGCGCCGAACATGGCTGAAAGCGGGTTCATCGAGTGCGTTCCTTCTGGCGCAGAAGCGGCGCCAGCGCTTCCAGCGTCCGGCGCGTGGCTCCAGCATGTTTGGCAAACAATTCTTTCGCCAGTGTGCCCATGCGCTGGCGCTCTTCCGGATGGGTCAGCAATGAAAGGAACTGCTGGCCCACGGTTTCAGCAGTAACGCTCTTTAGCGCTCCGCCCTGCTCAAAGATGCTGACGATCTCGCGGAAATTGAAAGTGTGCGGCCCCAGCAGAATGGCAACGCCGTATTGCGCGGGCTCCAGAATATTGTGGCCACCTGTGGGAACCAGGCTGCCGCCCACGAAGGCGATATCCGACAGTTCATAAACAGCAGCAAGCTCGCCGACGCTATCCAGCAGGAAAATGCCGCTAAGAATCGGTTGCGCCAGCTTCCATTGGGTGCGACGCTGAAGAGCGAAGCCTTGTGTCGAAATTAGTCCTGCTACTTTTTCAAACCGCTCAGGATGCCGCGGCGCAAGTATCATCACGGCTGCGGGAAATTGCTCCTGGACCGTTTTGAACGCCGCCAGTAGAGGCTCTTCTTCGCCTTCAGCGGTGCTGCCGCACACAATCACCGGCGAATCCTTGCCGATGGCTGCGCGCAGTCCCGTGATCAATTCAGGCTGCGCATTCGGGCGGATATCAAATTTCAGATTGCCGCTGACGCGCACCCGTTCAGTCGGTGCTCCGATGTCACGCAGTCGCTGGGCGTCTTCTGCGGTTTGCGCCAGAAACAGATCCACTTCCGCCAACACCCGGCCAAAGAACCATTTGAAGCGCTTGTAGCGCGGAAATGAACGATCAGAGATGCGCGCATTCACGATC
>DATBVH010000035.1:0-10113 GCA_036515395.1 Candidatus Angelobacter sp. | reverse complement strand
GGCAACGCCTTTTTATGCCGAAATTTATCAGCGGCAGAAAAATGGGAGGACTTCACCGTACTCGCACTGGAAGACCGCATGGCTCACCTATCGCATGGGTAAGAAAGATGAGGCCAAGCGGCTTTTTGAAGAGCAGCTGTCCATGTATCCCAACTCGGCAGAGGTGCCCAATGCCATTTACTGGCGCGGGCGCATGGCTGAAGATGAAGGCGACAAGAAACTGGCTCGCGCTTATTATCAGAAGCTTGCGGAAAATTACCGCTACTACTACTACGCCAATTTAGCGCGCGAGCGACTGCCCAAAGTGGGCGACGAGACAGTGGATCCGCCGGTGCTGGAAAGCTTGCCGCGCCCGCCTGCGCCTCCGGCTGATTGGGAAACGCCTGCCGATAACATCCGGGCACAAAAAGCGCAGTTGCTGGCGAATGCCGCGCTCTATGACTTTGCCGTCGCGGAGATGCAGGCCGCCAGCGCGGGATCGCCTCCGTGGGAAGCAAAGTCGGTGTCTGAGATTTATAACGAGCAGGGAAGCTACATTCGTGCAATTGAGACACTCAAACGCGCCGTCCCCGGCTACTTCGCCGCAGAGATCCCGCAGATCCCACGACCTGTCTGGGAGACTTTGTTTCCCCGGCCTTTCTGGGAAGAGTTAAAGCGTGACGCCACTGCCAACCGGCTCGATCCCCATCTTGTGGCGTCACTGATTCGGCAGGAATCGGAGTTCAATCCGTCAGCGATTTCGCCCGCCAACGCCATGGGACTAATGCAGTTGCTGCCCACTGTCGGCAAGGGAATGGCCAAGGAGATGAAGATCAGGCATTTTTCGTCTGACCAACTGCTGGTAGCGGACACGAATCTGCGTCTGGGTACGCGCTACTTTAAGCAAATTGTGGACCATTACGATGGCCAGGTGCAATATGCTCTGGCTGCCTACAACGCCGGCGTGGACCGCGTAAATGAGTGGCGCAAGAATGGAAACTTTGCCGACGTGGAAGAGTTTGTGGAATCCATTCCGTTTACTGAGACGCGGGATTATGTGCAGGCAATCATGCGCAATGCCGTGATTTACAAGCTGCTGTATTCGAAGGGGTAAACATCGGCGAATGCTTTGTGCCCGCAGGCTGACGATGCCTGCATTCGATAAACCATCAACGACCACATGGTTATTACTAGCGGCCAAAAACCATTGCTCCACCCAAGCTGCCCTGATATACAAGCGCGAGCACGGCAATAATCGCGAACACCAGATAAGCCAAAGTGGGAACAGCGTTCCGCCTGTAAAGTCGCCACCGCCAAACGGCAAGCACAATAAAGACCAGCGCCAGGGATGTTCCCAGCCACTGGTGGACGGCGATTAACTCGGGTGGGAGCGTTCCGGCAGACTTGATCTTCCACCACCATCCCGCAGCGCCGGTAAGCGGAGTAATAATCGCGGCATACAGGACCATCCATGCTGCTGCGTTGTGCAGTGATGACCGTTTGAGCCAGCGCCCCAAAAGATCACTGAACAGGGCCAGGGGCAACAAAGCAGCAGTAAAGTTAACGAGGATGGGATGAAGTTCCTGCGGCGATAGAGGCGGTCTAAAGCCCGGTAACCCACCTGCCGCACCGCGTGTTTCGTTGGTTTGCGCGCCGCTTGAGGCGACTAGGGTCGCTTTCATGTTCGGGTGCGGCGCGCAATGGTATGCAATTGTCCCGGCCTTCTGAACGGTCATTTTCCAGGAGCTGCCGGGCTGAATCAGCCCTGAATCAAAGCTCCCATCATCGGCAGTAACGGTGTGAGCGACAATGTCTTCATTTCTAAACTCGACGGTTTCACCAGGATGGACCGTAAGCTCCGCGGGTTGAAAGCGGATGCCCTTCATGATCACCTGGCCATTTGCCGAAGGGCCCGCCGCGGAGGGGGTCTGGGATGTAGTCCCAGAAGCTTGGACGAGAGCTAAACCTGCAGTGACGCCGAAGCGTGGGTGTGCGACAGAGATGCTGGACGCGCCGAGGAGTAGCAGAACCGCCATTCCCTGCCGCACACGCCACGCTGTTACGAAAGGCGACATGCGACTTAGTGTGCGCTTCCCGAGCTGCCGCTGGAGCTTCCCAGCGATGACTGCAACTGCTTGGCGTGGTCCAGATGGCCCTGAAGCAGGGGAGCAGCGCCTTCCAAAGCCGACTTCAACTCGGCGTTCTGCGCGTTCGGGATCAGCACATTTCCGGCAGCGTCAAGCACCTGCTGGTGATATGCCACTTCATGGTTGATATATTCGGTATCAAAGGCTTTGCCATTCAGCCCCTGCAGCTTTTTTGTCTCAGCCGCAGCAGCCGTCTTCAGTGACTTGCTTGTGTCACTCGGCGCCGGTTTTACGTTGAGCTTTTTCCCTAAATCGTTGACTGAGCTCTGCAGCTTGGTGTGATCGTCAATCATTTGCTGCGCAAACTGTTTGACCTGATCGTTCTTTGTCTTTTTGAGCGCCAGCTTAGCGGTATCGATGTCGATCTGGTCTGCAGCCGTTACCACACCAACAATCTGCGGGTCAGACGGCTTGCTGCTGCCTCCGCTGCTCTTGTCTTTATCTTGCGCGAACGAAGAAGAACCTACTGTGAACAACACTGCGAGGGCTCCTATTGCTAAATGCCTCTTCCAATTCATGTACTTATCTCCCTTTTTAGTTTTAGTGATGTGGACGTAAAAAGTAGTGCCTAATGAATAGAGGAGGGAAAAGCGGATTGGTTACACGTTAAAGCTAGTTCACGGTAGCTTTTCTGCAACGCGTCCTGAGAGTAACCATAAAGAGTTAAATCGATAAGACGCAAAAGAGCGCAAGCCTCCCATTGGCCTGCGCTCTCTTTGTTCAGCGGAGGAATATTGTTTTCGGCGCTACTTGCTTCCTCTATTTTTCGCGCTGTTGAATGTGTTGTGCGCTGGGCGATCATTTTTCAGCGCTTCCCAGACGGCGGTGCCGCCGCCGCCCAGCAATGCGCCACCGATCATGCCATCGTGGCAGTTGCATCCCAGCCAGCCGATACCAGAGCCGAGCGCGGTGTTCGATGCGATCATGCCCCAGTCGCGAAAGGGCCCAAGAGTGGCTTTATGCGTGTGCAGAAACCATGTGCTGGCGCCGCCGCCGCCGATCATCATCAGTTTGAGAGGCGTCTTTTCTCCGGGCAGGATATAGCCCAGGCCGGCTCCCACTGCTGCGCCTCCGGCCACGGAAAAGATGTATTTATAGTGTTGCGGGCTGATTCCACGGAGATCGCGCTTATCGACATTGCGAGATTGTGCGTGTGACATCAATGGAAAAAGAAAACCGAGACAAAGGACAAAAATCCAGAAGTTTTTATGTTGCATGTGAAGTGGCTCCCCCGATGCGTGTGTGCGGAATAACCGCGTAATTGCTGGATATGATGAAGACAAATTTCAAAGAGATGTTTCAAAACAAGAAGCAGCTCGCGAAAATTCGCGCTGCTCAGGAGAGAGCAGCAGATGCGTGAGAGAAGTTTCAAGCCGCAGTTTGCGAGTGATCGTCCTTGCGCAGCATGCGCATAAACAGCAGCAGGGCACCTACAACAATGGCGCTGTCGGCAACATTGAATGGCGGCCAGTGGTGTACGCCGATATAGAAATCCAGAAAGTCGGTGACTTTGCCGTCAGACACCCGGTCCCAGAGATTGCCTATGGCCCCGCCAAGAATCAGAGAGAGAGCCAGAGCGCCCGAGTGGAAGACGCTGCGATCTTTCCACAGTAGAACAGAGATCACCACCAGAGCTGCCACGGAGAAAGCGATCAGCAGAGCTGTCCTGAAAGGTGACGAGGAATCGGCAAAGAGGCTAAAGGCAGCGCCGCTATTTTCAAGGTGAGTCAAACGAAAAAAGCCAGGGATAACATTGATGGCATCTTCTAGGGGGATGGTCTGCGCGATTGCCCACTTGGTAATCCGGTCCAGCAGCAGCACGGAGAGTGCGATCAGCAGAGGGCGCTTGGGCATGTGTGATCTTACTGAGTGGCCACTTTCTCTTCCCGGGACTTCTCCTCTTGCGGCGTAAGAAATATTTCACTCAACAGCAGGAGAGCGCCGACGACGATGGCGCTATCAGCGATGTTGAATGCCGGCCAGTGGTGCGAGCCCACATAGAAATCGATAAAGTCGATTACTCGCCCGCTGGTCACGCGGTCCCACAGATTTCCCAGCGCACCGCCAAATACCAGTGAGAGCGCGATAGCGGTAGTGTTCAGGGCATTGCCATTCTTCCAGAGCAGGGCAGAGACCACGGCCAGAGCTGCCAGCGAAAACAGGATGAGCATGGCCACTCGCCACTCAGAAGGCGATTCGGCGAACAGCCCAAAGGCGGCACCCTGGTTCTGAACGTGCGTCAGGCGGAAGATGCCGGGAACAATATCAATGCTGTCATGCAGGGTAATTTTCTGCGATACCAGCCACTTCGTCATCCTGTCACACAGGACAATGAGAGCGGCAATCATGATGTGGTACTTCCGCATTGTTTCCATTTAGATGTTCTTTGCGGCCCGGCGATTCTCCATCACCCGGCCTCAGCTTACAAGTTCTTTTTCTATTTCCGCCAGTGACGCGCTGCAGCGTTCGCACACCGTGGGGTAACGCTCATTTTCTCCGACATGGGTGGAATAATTCCAGCAGCGATCACACTTTTGTCCCGGCGCTTTCTGTATAGATACGTGCAAAGGCGTGTTCCCGTTCCCGCCTGAACTGGGTCTTATTTCAACCCCGGAGACGATCAACAGAAAGCGCAGGTCATTGCGATAGCGTTGCAGCAGCGGCACAAGCTCGCTTGGGCCAGAAATGGTGACTACGGCCTCCAACGCGCTGCCGATGGTCTTTTCCTGGCGTGCGACTTCCAGGGCCTTCAGGGCTGCGTCGCGCACCTTCATCAAGGTCTCAAAGTCTTTCCAGACAGTCTCTGCCTTTATGGGGTCGCTGACAGCTCCAGTGATGTCTTCTGCTTTGGGAAAGTGCGCCAGATGTACGCTTTCCTGGCGTCCGGCAACCTCCGGGAGGAATGACCAGATTTCGTCAGCGGTAAAGCTCATGATGGGCGCAATCAGGCGCACCAGGGCTTCCGCAATGCGCCACGTCGCAGTCTGGGCAGAACGTCTTCCATGCGAGTTGGGAGCCGAGGTGTACAGGCGGTCTTTCACCACATCGATAAAGCCGGTGCTCAGGTCCACGGCAAATTCATTCACCAGATGATAGATGCGATGAAACTCAAAGCTATCGTAGTATCCGCGCACGCGATCAGACAATTCGGTCGTGCGCAGCAGCCAGTATTTGTCGAGCGCCTGCAGATCGTCGAATTTGACAGCGTGCTGCGCGGGATCGAAATTCGGCAGATTGCTGAGCAGGTACTTGAAGGTGTTGCGGACTTTGCGGTAATTTTCCGCGACCTGCTTCATCAGGTCTTCTGAGACAGTAACGTCTTCCTGAAAATCGACGGACGCCACCCACAAGCGGATGATTTCTCCGCCAAGCTTCTTGGCGATCTCCACCGGGTCGATTCCGTTGCCGAGAGATTTAGATGTGGCTTTGCCTTGGGGATCGAGCGTCCAGCCGTTGGTTGCGACGGCTCGGTATGGTGCGTGTCCGCGCGTGCCGACTGCGACGAGCAGGGAAGAGTGAAACCATCCGCGATATTGGTCGCCGCCTTCAAGGTAAAGATCAGCAGGCCAGGGCAGATCAGGCTCATGGCCCAGCACCGCGGCCTGGCTGGAGCCGGACTCAAACCACACGTCAATGATGTCCATCTCTTTGCGGAATGCAATGCCGCCGCAACCAACGCATTTGGTTCCGGCAGGCAGAATGTCTTTAGCTTCTTTTGTGTACCACGCGTTCGCCCCTTCACGCGCGAAGAGGTCAACAACGGCGCTGTGCGATTCTTTGGAATCCAGCAGCTTGCCGCAGCCTTCGCAGAAGAATACGGCGATAGGCACACCCCAGACGCGTTGGCGAGAGATGCACCAGTCCGGCCGCGTGGCGATCATGTTGCTGATACGCTCTTCACCCCAGGCCGGAATCCACTTTACCTTTTTGATCTCGTCAAGCGAGCGCTGGCGAAGTGTGCTGCCGTCAACCGGCGCTTCCATGGAGATGAACCACTGCTCGGTGGCGCGAAAGATCACCGGATTGTGGCAGCGCCAGCAATGTGGATACGAGTGCTCGATTTTGGCTTCTGCCATGAGCACGCCGCGCGCTTTCAGCAACTCGATGATCGGCTGATTGGCCTGAAAAACTGTCTTGCCTTCATATTCCGGCAGACCTTCCTGAAGATGACCAGCCTCATCGACCTTAGTTTTCTGATCGAGCTTGTACTTTGTGCCGGTGTAAAAATCATCTGCGCCGTGCGACGGAGCTGTGTGCACTGCACCTGTGCCTTGCTCTGTTGTGACATAGTTCGCCAGCACGCCGAGAATGGAGCGCTCAAGAAATGGATGCGCAAAGGTGGCGTACTCCAACTGGCGACCGGGAAAGCGCGCTGCGATCGATGCGCCGATGAACTTGCACGCGTCGATGGTCGCTTTGGCCAGAGCATCGGCCACAATATACAGCTCGCCATCATTCTCCAGCGCCACATATTCAAGATCGGGATGGAACGCCACGGCCATGGAAGCTGGAAGAGTCCAGGGAGTGGTGGTCCAGATAATGGTTGAAACTTTTTTGCCGGCCAGCGCAGGATCGATCTTTGCCGGGTCGCTCGTCAACTGATATTTCACCCAGACGCTGGGGCTGGTATGGCTTGAATATTCAATCTCGGCTTCGGCCAGCGCCGTTTTGTCATGGATGCACCAATACACCGGACGCAGACCTTTATAGACCGCGTCATTTTCCATGAAGTCAAACAATTGCCGGACGATCACCGATTCATACTGCGGCGTCATAGTGGAATACGGCTGGTCCCAGCGACCGAGAATGCCCAGCCGCTTGAACTGGTCACGCTGGATGTTCAGAAATTTTTCAGCGTAGGCACGGCACTCTCTGCGTACAGCGATGGCCGGTATCTCCAGTTTCTTGCGGCCAAGTTTTTCATCCACCTTGATTTCAATGGGCAAGCCGTGACAATCCCAGCCGGGAACGTAGGGTGAATCGAAGCCCGCCATCGTCTTGGACTTGACCACAAAATCTTTCAGGCACTTATTGAGTGCATGACCTTCATGGATGGCGCCGTTCGCGTAAGGAGGCCCGTCATGCAAAACGTAACTGGGCGCACCACGTCGAGACTCGCGAATCTTGCCGTAAATATCCATCTTCTCCCAGCGCTCAAGCCATTTGGGCTCGTTCTGAGGCAGGTTCGCCTTCATGGAGAAGTCGGTTTTAGGAAGATTCAGGGTCTTCTTAAGTTCAAGCGGCGGCCGCATTTTCACTCCGAATGGGTTAATTCCTCATTATAAACAGTCAGAGTGACGGGTTGCGCTGGACGCGAAAGGCCAATGGCGAGTTGGCCCTGACGTTACGAAAGTTTCAATGTAATTTACCGATTCTTTACAGATCGTAAGGCACAATATAAACATCCAATGAAATACGCGCCTACTTTGAATTCGAGGGAACACGAGGAGAGAGAAGTGCCCAAAGAAAATTCCTCGCCTATGGCGAAGCCGCATCCAGGCGAAGATGAGGCACAGAAACTTCACCTGAGAAATGCAACTCAGGCTTCCAATTCCTCATCTGCTATGAGTGTAAGCAGATCACATGAATTCAGTAGTGAAAAGGCTTCTCGGGTCGGACCAATGGCGAATCACGTAATCGTTCCCAATCAGTTCTTCGGTAAGGATGTTCCCAAGCTCAATGGCCTTCCGCAGATGCATCAGTCGATGCTGACGTCTCTGTTCATGAACGTCAAGGAAGCGATATTCCCGGAAAAGTTACCGCCCCTGCGAATCACTTCACGTCCAGTGAACGTGGGCGAAATCTGGAGCACTACTCGCCATAAGAAAGCAACTTCAGGATCTCTGACGCTGCACGCGTTTGCGATTGCTGGATTGATTGCCATTTCCATCTGGGGCGGACGCTCTGCCAGTGTGGTGAAGCAGGAAGAGCACGTTACGCTGATTGCTCCGCCTTTGACCGATTATCAACCAGTCATGAAGCCGGTTGAAGCTCCCAAAGCCCTGGCGGGCGGTGGTGGCGGCGGCAATGCGTCAAAGATTTTTGAAAGCAAAGGACATCTGCCGAAGGTTGCGCCAGAACAGATTGCGCCTCCGACGGTGGAAATCCTGAACAATAAACCAAAGCTCGCAGTGGAAGCGACCGTAGTGGCGCCGGCGAATGTGAAACTGCCGGACAATCCCAACATGCCGAATCTGGGTAATCCCATGTCAGCGCGCGTGACTGGGCCAGCTTCGAACGGCAGCGGTACAGGCGGTGGCATCGGCTCTGGTTCCAGCAATGGTATTGGCTCCGGCACCGGCCCGGGACATGGTCCCGGACAGGGCGGCGGTTTTGGCGGCGGCACTTACAAGCTTGGCGACATCGGTGTAACAGCTCCAGTGGCCAAGTTCACGCCTGAGCCTGACTTCACGGAAGAAGCCCGCAAAGCAAAATATCAGGGCACGGTGGTTCTTGCTGCGATCGTCGGTCCGGATGGACGCCCACGCAATATTCGAGTCGTCCGCGGACTGGGTATGGGTCTGGATGAGAAAGCTGTGGAGCGGGTAAAGACCTGGCTGTTTGAACCCGGCAAAAAGAACGGGACGCCGGTAGCAGTGGCGATGAATTTTGAGGTGGATTTCCGACTGTTCTAATACTGCGTTTATCCACACACTTAAGAAGGAGAGGAGAACCTGCCTCTCCTTTTTGATTTTGGGAAGCATTCGGCATTCAGTAGTCAGCACTCCACGCAATTCCAATTCGACATAGCGGTTGCGTCCAAGCAGCGAACCATCGCGGCTGCTCCATGCCGAGGAAATCTGCACAACGTCGGGTTTCTTCTCCATTGCCTCGGGACATGCATCCACTTTCGACCGGAAACACAACGGGTCGGCGCATGAGTCCTTGCGAACATCGGAAAACAGTAGGACATGAGAGATGAGGACAATCCGCGCTTATCGCAACCCTTCGACCAAATAGAGTTGGCTCAGCGCGTTGAAGTAGGAATAGGCATAGAATTTGCCGTCGGGAGTGAATGCCGCATCGAGCAAATCAACGCCCGCGGGGTCAGATGGCCCGATTTTTTTGAACAGCTCGCGGCGGCCAGTGGCCAGATCCACGCGCATCACATCCGCCGAATAGCTACCGAGCACTCCAACCAGCGCCGAGCGCCCGTCACGCGATACAGAAAAGATTGCTTCGTCGGGATGGATGCCGGGAACCAGGCGGGGCGCTCCCTGACCGTCCACGGGATATAGCGCCACGGAATCGGAGAAACCAAACACGAACTTACCGTCCGCAGTGGGGACGAATCCGCTCACTCCCTCGGGAGAAATGGGGCGTGCAGTTCCCGAATCGATGGCTTGCACGTAGATGCGCGATTTGTGGCCCGGTTCCGTGCCGCTAAATACAACATTCTTGCCATCCGGGAGAAAACGAGCGTAACTCCGGTCGATGGAATCATGCGTGATCTGCTTCGTCTCCCCCGGGCCAAGTGGAATCAGGAAAAGCTGACGGGGAATGTGCAAAATAAGGGACGATAGAACCCACTTCATGTCGGGTGAGAAATCGTAGCCCACGCCATTGCCAAGGCGTTCGGGCGCTGCGCCATTGCTTGCACGAACGTAAACGTCATAATCAGGTCCGCTATTAGCTCCCTCTTCATTCAACAGCACTTGTCGGCCGTCAGGTGAAATGGCCGAAGCGTCACTCCAATTTTGAATGGTCACATCTTGTTCTCGATTCTGACCAATTCCTCGTACGTAGGCAAGGATTCGAAAGATATTTTCCCCGAGAAGAACGCGCCCATCGCGAGCAATATCGTAGAGAGTTGGGGTGGCCGGAATTCGGTCGACCACACGGGTATGGCCCGAGAGATCGGCTGCCCAGAGCTGAAACTTAGTACTTTCTTCCGCGCTGGTGAACCATACTTCCTTGCCGGAGGGAGCCCAATTAACCTCTTCGATGGACGACTGCCGTGAGGACAGAGTCCGCTTGCGGCCGGAAG
>DATBVH010000034.1:0-5253 GCA_036515395.1 Candidatus Angelobacter sp. | reverse complement strand
ATTCTGTCCCAGGCCGGCCGCTACTACCAATCCCATAATGCATTCGTCCACTTGCGGCGCATCCACCTTGGCCCGCTTTACCGCCTCGCGCACCGCGATCGCGCCCAACTGAGGAGCAGACAATGGCTCCAATGATCCCTGAAATTTGCCGATGGGCGTACGCACGCCGCTGATAATGACAACATCTTCCATAAATCTCTCCTTATGAATCCAAACCCTTCATTATAAGATGAAGCACAGCGTCTACGCGCTTCCTAAAACTATGACCCAGTTCGATGCTCCGCAGCCCCCGCCCCCGATGCCACCATCCTTTTCTGAACCGCTTGTCTCCCCGGCCCCACCGGCCAAGCCTGCTTTGATCGCGCCGCTCTGGCACACGCTGCTGATCACCGCATTGATCCTGGGCAATTCCTTTCTAGGCTCGTCAAAGGTCGGTGCGGTCCACGGTTCGGGTTCGCGAATTCTGCTTTATGGTGGCACATTCGTTACGCAGCTCGTGCTGATCCTTTTGATTTGGTTTGGCATTCGCCTGCGCGGCGTGCGTATGCGTGACCTGATCGGTGGACGCTGGAAAACCGTGGAGGCATTTTTGCTGGACGCTGCGCTGGCCTTCGGGTTTTGGATTACATCGTTGATGCTGCTTTTCGGTATCCGCATTGCCCTGCATACAATCGATCTCCACAATATGCAGAAATCAGTCGACGATACCGTGCGCCTTCTTGGGCCAATGGCGCCCCACACTTATCTTGAGGCCGGACTCTTTGTGCTCTTGAGCGTCAGCGCGGGCCTCTTTGAAGAAATCATCTTCCGCGGATATTTACAGCGCCAATTGGCGGCTCTCAGCCGCAACGCGATCATTGGCATCGTTGCTTCGGGAATCCTCTTTGGGCTGGCGCACGGATATCAGGGCCCGCGAATGATGATTGTGATCGGTGTCTATGGAATTTTCTTCGGTATACTCGCGCACCTGCGGAAGAGCCTGCGGCCAGGCATGATGGCCCACGCATTCCAGGATTCCATTGCCGGTATCGGACTTTTCAAGCTCGTTACCCGGCATTGATCGTTCTTCGCATGCATCCCCTTCCGCTGGCACAACGGCCGCATGGATAAAAAAATAATTAGTTACCAAGGTACCCGCTCATCGTCTTTGCCATCGCGCTGATTTTCTTTCTCACCTGCAATTGCGCGTGTCGAAATTGTTCTTATGTCGCTCAAAGCCGCTAACATCAAGGCGTTTTCGCATTGCTCCGAAATCTTTTTTCCAATTTGCGATTGCGTTTTCACTCTGAAATGACTCTCCGACGATCTTTGAGCAGTCCGGCAATCAAAAATGACATCAATTTTTTTCTTGACTTCGATTTTCAACCACTCTATACATTCATCAATTGCGGTTTTTTACTTAGGACCGCACATCCATGAAAATGGAAAGGGAGAATAGAAACATGGCAACCAAGAAAAAGGCAAAAAAGAAGAGCAAAAAGAAATAACAACTCTTCACATCAAACCCAAGGGGACGCGTAAAGCGTCCCCTTAGTTTTTGGCATTGTCATCCTGAGCGAAGTCCGAGGGAGCAATGCGACCGAGGCGAGTCGAAGGACCCCGACGCATTATCCCGCACCATACCGCGACAGGGAGTTCTCACAAAGCTATGAACTGTAAATTGACTCAGGCGTGATGCTCAATCGGACGCCTTACTCGCTGACAACGCTTTGTTCTTCGCTCCCGTCCCATTCGAATCGGTGGGCTCTGCATCCACGCCGCCTTCCGGTTGTGCCGGATCGTCAAACTCCAGCGTGAGATTCCGCGTGGTGGTCTCAATAGGACTCAGCTCAGCAATCTCCTCAGTCACCGGAGCGCCCAGCTCGACAAACTTCCGTGCTGAAACCATTACTCGGCTTTCCAGTGATCCTACGGCTTTGTTGTAGGATTCCACCGCGCGGTCCAGCCCTTTGCCAACATTGTCGATGTGCGCGCCCAGCAGCCGCAGCCG
Source organism: Candidatus Angelobacter sp. (assembly GCA_036515395.1). Lineage (GTDB taxonomy): Bacteria > Acidobacteriota > Terriglobia > Terriglobales > Acidobacteriaceae > Angelobacter. The sequence goes on along the minus strand of DATBVH010000034.1, from coordinate 3,263 downwards.
GTCGTGAAGCTCCTTGCCCAGCGTGCTGATCTCGCGGGCGTTGCGTGCCAGCTTCTCCTGGTTCCATCCGTAAGCCACGGCCTTCAGCAATGCAATGAGCGTGGTGGGCGATGCGGGAATTACTTTTTGGGACACGCCGCGCTCTATCAGCGCAGGATCCTGTTCCAGCGCCGCGCTGAAGAATGTCTCACCCGGCAGAAACATCACCACAAACTCCGGTGTGGGCTCAAACTGCTCCTGGTAGAGCTTGGAGCTGAGCTGAAGCATATGCGTTCGGACTTGATTGGCATGGTCCGCAAGTTTTTGCCGGCGGAAGTCATCGTCCGTTGCTTCCACTGCTTCAAGGTAAGCAAGCAGTGGCGTCTTGGCGTCCACCACAACGTTCTTTCCTCCGGGCAGCCGCACAACAAGATCCGGACGTAGCCGCCCGGTGCTGGTGGTGACCGTCTCCTGCTCCACAAAGTCGCAATAGGGCAACATGCCGGCAATCTCCACGACGCGGCGGAGCTGAATTTCACCCCAGCGCCCGCGCACGTGCGGACTGCGCAGCGCCTTCACCAGATTGCCCGTTTCGGTTTGAAGCTTCTCCTGTGTCGAAATCAACGAGCGTACCTGCGTGGTCAAATCGCCGTAAGCCCGGTCGCGTACGCTCTCCATCTGCCTTATCTGCTCATCCACTTTCTTGAGCGATTCCCCAATCGGCGCCACAAGGTTCTCGACTGCCTGCTGGCGCAATTCGAGATCACCCTTGGCTTCGCTCTGGAACTTTTCCAGTGTCGATTGGGCAAGGTGAAGAAATGCCTGATTGTTGCTCTTGAGTGCCTCAGCGGAAAGCGCCTGAAAGCTGTCACGCAATTCCTGTGTCATCTGGTTGAGGATTGCCAGCTTTTCGTCGTTGGCCTTGCGCTCCATAACCACGGTGGTTTCCAGCTTTACCTTTGCCGCATTCAACTGCGTATTCAAATCGGTAAATTTTTGTGCCTCTAGCCGCGCCTTGGCCAGCTCTTGCTGCAAAGCGGACAAACGAGCATTCAACACCGCCGCATTCGGACGCACCAGCAGCCAAGCGATCAGAAACCCAAGCGACGCGCCTAGTAAGACCAGCAGAACGTTTGCCAACCCCATCATGCCCCCACTTCGATCTCAAGTCGCGCAGTCAGAGAGCTCATCCATTCACCCCGGCAGCTTTCTTTTCAGCTTCCAGTTCAACAGGCTTTACCGGCAGAAAGGCGCGCTGCTCCGTCGCCGGACACAGATTTTGATAATCACACCAGCGGCAATGCGATCCCGGCCTGGGATAGAACTCTCCACGCCTAATACCCTCTGCTGCCTCTTCTATCTTTTCCCGGGCCGCATCCAGCTGCTTTGGCGAACGGCTGGAAACCGCCAGACTATTGTCCTGTACATTCACCAGCACCAGTTCCCGCGGCGACAAATTCATCTGCGCCACGGCCATGGCGTAAATCGATAGCTGCAGGCTTTCGTCGGCGAACTTGCGTTCTTTCGGCGCTCCGGTCTTGTAGTCGATGACCCGCACTACGCCTTCTTCAAGCAGGTCAATTCGGTCAATGCGGCCTTTTATTTCCCGCTCGCCCAGCCTAAAGCTGAATTTGTGTTCCGTGGCAATCACGTTGGCAAAACCTCTGGGGCTGGCCAGCAGCAGCGTTCGCAATTGGTCCACTCCGCGCTCTACATACATCTTCCGCTGGACCGGATCGTCAATGTACCCCTTGCCGAATTCAACCTTGAATGCCTCCACCGCATCTTCAACGCTGGGTTCCCTCCCCTGCGCCGTCGGATCGTAATAATTCTTCAGCACCGTGTGGATGGCAAAGCCATATTGCATGGCCGCAGCGGCCTCTCCGGGAATTTTCCAGTCGCGCTCCAGCTTGAACTTCATCGGACAGGTCGAATAGCTCTGCACGGCATTCGCGCTCAGCGCCATCTCGGTGCCAAAAGCCGGCGGCAGCAGCATCCAGCGACCCAGTGGTGAAGGATCGAGCGGCAGCGTAGCCGGAGTCTTGCCCTCGCTGGTGCGCGTGGTCAGAGCGGCGGTCAGTCGCCGGTCGCCGATTAACGGACGCAGGAAGCCCGGAGGCGTGGGATCTTTTTTTCCCTTTCCCGGTCGCGACCCGATGCTCAGGCGGTCGCGCGCCCGCGTGATGGCCACATAAAAGAGCCTGCGCTCTTCCTGGTCATGCACCAGCTTGCCTTCACCCACGGCGATGGAGCTGCGCAACGCCGGCGGAAATTCAAACAGCCCTTCCTTGAAATATGTGGGAAATGCCCCCGAAGTGACTCGCAGCAGCCAAACATAAGAAAACTCCAATCCCTTGGCTGCGTGCACGCTCATCAACTGCACGGCGCCAGGATTACGGCGCTCAAGTTCAGCCATCTGCTCTTCTGTAAACAGCGGAATAATTCCCCGGCCTTTCTGGTAGTAATCCAGATATTGCAGGAACTCCGGCAAGGACGCGTTCTTTACGAACGCCTTCTTCTCCCACGTCGCGGCAAAGCGCAAGATTGCCTGGATTACCGCATCCTCTTCCGGCAAGCCAAACTGCCGGACAAGATATGTAAGAGCTCTTTCCGCGCTCAGCTCCTGCTCCCTGATGAACGCCCTGGCTTCCTTGATTGCCTCCAGCACCGGCTCCGCCGACTCCACTGTGTGCAGCACAGCTTTAAAGCTCTTCTGCCCGGCGGCTGCGCTCAGCTTTTTTCGCAACTCATCGGCAGCGACATTGAATTTTGGTAGTGCGCAGACCCGGAACAGGCTGTCCGCATCATTGTCATTGCCTACGGCTCCAGCCAGGGCCAGCACGTCGCGGGCCATGGCCGTTTCCAGCACATTCAGCCCAATCACAATAAAAGGAATGTCCCGCGCCGCCAGTTCTGCCATCAGGTCTTCCCGCTGCATATGCTGGCGATACAGAACGGCCATAGAACAATCGCCGGACCGTCTGTTGCGGCGCAGCTGCTCAATCTCTTCACCGATCAGCGCAGCTTCTCCCTCATGACAATCGGTAAGAACGATCTCGACGGGTTCGTCAAAAACCAAGCGGCCTTCCTGCTGGTCGCGGCGGTCGCGCCCGGATTCAAGCTGAGCGCGCTGGAACTTCACGCGCTCACCCAGCGATTGCACCGGCGGGTTCTCATTGATGGCCGCAAAGGCCACGCGCAGAATATTTCCGCGTGAGCGCTGGTTTTCATCCAGCACCACGCCTTCGGTCTGGGGAAAGCGCTTCTGGAACTCCTCAAAGGCC
>DATBVH010000033.1:0-6394 GCA_036515395.1 Candidatus Angelobacter sp. | reverse complement strand
CAGGTACTCGGCAATCCAATCCACGGTCTCATGGCCTGCGCGGCGGAAATCTTCCACGTAGGCCTGCCAGTCTGCGCCTTCCTGCGCGGCTGCTGCCGCTTCTTTGGAATCTCTGGTTTTAGAATCAACGGTACTAGAATGAACGATTTTAGAATCAGCGGTTTTGCTCATATTTGGTCTTTAGCTCTTTAGCCTTTGGCCTCAGGGCATATCTGGCCTTAGCTCTTGGCCCTTAGCCCCGGATGCTGAGTGCTACCGCTCTGGCTAAAGGCCAAAAGCTAATTGCCAAAGCTGTTTTCATTAACTTTCTTGACAATAGCTGAAAATCTAGACTACTATCCGTTCAGCATGCACGCCAGCCGATTTACTTTCGCGTTTACTTACCGCTACCACTTTACGGGTAGCGGCCACGCGGATCTGTGCTGACCATGCAATAAGAAGTTAGTCATCATAAATCACCGCAAGCCGCGATCCCAAAGGGTCGCGGTTTTTGCTTTCTGTGTTGGTCAGTTTGGAAACTGACCGACGGCTGGTATCAGCGTCTAGCGATTCGCTTGCGAATCGCGGGCCTTTAGGCAGACGTTCATCGCGTAGCCCGGGCTTGGCATAGCGATGAACCTGAGTCAACAAACTGAGCCACTACTTTTTGCTTTTAGGAGCTTTTATGGGTTCGGAAACCGCCAATGACGACAAGACGCTCGACGACTGGCGTCGCCAGATTGACGCACTCGATGCCGATCTGCTTCGTCTGCTCAATCAGCGTGCCGCCATCGCCTGTGAAATTGCCTCGATCAAGGTGGCCTCTGCCCTCCCGGCATACGACGGCAATCGCGAGCGCCAGGTGCTGGCCCGGGTGCTGGAAAAGAACACCGGCCCGCTCGATAACCAGAGCGTCACAGATATCTTTGCTGGAATCATCCGTGAAACGCGCCGTCTGGGCACACAGCGGATGCAGGAACAACAAAGGGGCGAGGCTGCGGCAAGAGTTCGGTCGTAACAGAAAGCGCAGAGAGCGTTGCGCATCGGCGAGAAAGTTGCTTAACGATTTGGCTTTTAATTTTTCTGATTTGGTTTTGACTTTGTTTTTGGTCGTCGTTCTTGGCGTGGATGTTTTGGCTTGATGTGGATTTTGATTTTGGCCAATTACCAATTACCAATTACCAATTACTTTGTTTTGCCAATTGCTTTTTCGATTTAGCTAGCAGCCAGAAGCTAGCGGCTAGCAGCTTAGGGAGTTATTCATGGTCATCAATATGGCAGCAGGTTCGTCGGAAGCGGAACTTCAACATGTAATTGAACGAGTCATCGAATGCGGATTTCAGCCGCATGTTACGCGCGGTGCGGAGCGCGCCATTGTCGCCGCAGTCGGCGCTGGCGGCAACCGCATGGCCCTGGAAGCGCTCAAGGCCGCGCCGGGCGTGGAAGACGTCGTGCCAATCGCGCACCCGTTCAAGCTGGTGAGCAAGCAGACCAAGAACGGACGCACGCAGGTTGACGTGGGCGGCGTCATTATCGGCGGTGAAGAAGCTGTGGTGATCGCCGGGCCATGCTCGGTGGAATCGCGCGAGCAGCTTTTTTCCACGGCGCACGCCATCAAGGCTGCCGGCGCTACGCTGCTGCGCGGCGGAGCGTACAAGCCGCGCACTTCGCCATATGATTTTCAGGGCCTCGGCATTGAGGCGCTGCGTCTGCTGCGCCAGGTCCGTGAAGAAGTTGGCCTGCCCGTGGTCACCGAGGTGATGAGCACCAATGACATTCAGCTCATCTGTGACCATGCGGACATGCTTCAGGTGGGCGCACGCAACATGCAGAATTACGATCTGCTGCGCCAGCTTGCCAAAGCCCCAAAGCCTATCCTGCTCAAGCGTGGCCCTTCGGCCAGCGTAAAAGAGTGGCTGCTGGCCGCAGAATATCTGCTGGCCGGCGGCAATGCCAATGTTGTGCTCTGTGAACGCGGCATCAAGACCTTTGAAAGTGAGATGACGCGCAACACGCTCGACCTCGCCGCTGTGGCGCTGGTGCGCGAGCTTTCCCATCTACCGGTAATTGCCGACCCCTCACACGGCACCGGCAAGCGCGAACTCATTGCCCCGGCTAGCCGCGCTGCTCTTGCCATCGGTGCCGATGGACTGATTATCGAAGTTCATCCGTGCCCGGAGCGCGCGCTTTCGGACGGTGCACAGTCGCTCAACCTGGATGAATTCGCCAAGCTGATGAAAGGTCTGTGTGCGCCGATTCGGTCGGTAGCTATGTGCGCAAGCATGGCATCAGCAGACGGTAGATGAGCCTTAGACCGCCTAACATCATAATGGACATGGTTGAGCGGTTTTATCTCGACATGAATAGTAGTAGCCCAACGGGCATCCTCGTCGATCTTCCTTTTGTGCACCTGGGCCTAGTGTTTAAATTATTTGGAGCTTCTGCGCGGCGGCAATGGGACATAGCGGACTTGAAATGTTTGAATTGATCTCTGGCCGGACGATTTGAGCTTTTGATGTGACGTGACCGATTTCTTGATCTAAACTCGGTGGGCGTGGCTCTACGCTCATCGCTACGGCCTGATAAACCGCAGTGCCATGCGTGTTAAAGCTTTCTGCCCGCTGTTGCAAGCACTCTTTCAGGGTTTGCAACGTTTGCATCGCAGTTGTCCCTGGGATGCTGCTGACTGTTTTCTTCGTAAGCAAGCCGTCAGGAGGAGGTCATTTGACGGTTGAGATTGATCTGAGAAGGCTCGAGAAAGACTATCTGGCTATGTCCGCCGAGGAATTCGCCCTGTTGAGACGGGATGATCTTACGCAGGAAGCAGCAGAGATTTATGACCGAGTGGCTGCTATTCGCATAGCGGCAGGGGATAACCCTGCTGTTGAAGGCGCTCCGATAGGCAGCAGTACCGCACATCGGGACAAAATAGCAGATTCGGCAACTCGAATCTTGCGCGGCTGTGCTGGCCTTCTTGCGAATACTCTGGGCGCGGTAATCGGAGTCGGTATTCTCAAGACTCTAAGCTCGCCACTGGTGAAGCTATTCACTCATTCAAGGGGCTCAATCATTCTGACAGAATGGATTGGCAGCATCGTTTTTGCCGCATTGCTTGGAGTCTCCGTGCAACGGAGGTGGAGAACCCGTTCAGCACGATGGATATGGATACCTGCTCTTTTGTGGTTCCTGCTTGGCCTTGCCGTGTATTCCAGGCTCGGTAATCCCTTGCTCACCTTCTCAGGTATAGCTTGCGTACACGAGCGAGGCGTTTCGTGTATTCCATATACTGTCTTTACAGTTATTCTGGTGCGCTGCTCAGTCTATTCACTGGCGGCATTCCTGTCTGCCCGGTCCAATCGCCAACATGATTCTTTTCATCCCGCTCTCTCACATATTCTTTCAGGTTTGTTTCTAACCGGACTTCCCAAACTGGACAAGGATCAATCTGAGAAGCAGTGATCCGCCAAACAGTTCTAAATGCTCGATAGGTACCGGTTGCAAAACTTGAAAGCAAAGCTGGCTTGTCATTGGCAGGGCCCAGAGGATTTTCCTCCGCGATATCCCCAGATATCAGTGATGTCCCGAGCTGCTTCAGGGTGGAGCTTAAATCCCTGATCGGCGGTCATTTCAAATTGCGCTTCTTGAGCAATTCGTTTTCGCGCTGACGCAGGTTGTCAAAGAAGGCTTCGCCATCGATAGGAGCCACCCGGCCACTCTTGATGTCGTCGTAGCGGCTATCGAGCATTTCCCGGACTTCCGTCAGCTCTTGCAAATACCCGGCCATGGCATCTTCCATGAGATCATCGGTCGCGCGCCCGCTCTTCGAGGCAAGTTCGGCAAGACGGGAGGCCGTTTCAGGTTTCAAGTGTACTTCCATGGTTGCCAGTTTAAGTATGTAACGTGCCTGTGTCAAAGCATTTGCTGCCGGGGCCAGCCTCACCGCAGCTCCCAAACCTCCACCGTGCCGCTGCTATCTCCCAGCGCAACCAGTTTGCCGGCGTTTGAAACTGCGCGGGCTCTGATGCTGGTTAGCTAGATTTCAAACACGTTGTTCCTGCTTACGGTGTTTTCAAGTGGAGTGCTTGAACCTATGTCTTCAACGCCTGTGCCTGCGCCCAGCGGATTGGGGCCTGTTTTGGCGGAAGCGTGTGAGAGTCGAACTCACCAGAGCCAGCGAAGCTAACTCTCGCCGGTTTTGAAGACCGGAAGGGTCACCGGACCCCATGCGCTTCCGCGTTTGCTTCTTTGCTTCAGTGTACAGGAAAGATTTCAACTCACCACGGAGGCGCGGAGACACGGAGGAAAGCAAAGGGATGCCAATACGCGCGAAGGCGACTTTTACTTTTCGACTTTTGCCTTTCGTGATCTTGAGTTGTCTTCAGGTTCTTCCGAAATGCCTGCTCTGCTTTTCCTTTTATTGTCCTACTCTCGGTTTTCTCCGTGCCTCTTTGTCTCCGTGGTGGAATTCACTCAGAGCGCAGCGCCTCCGATGGATCAACCCGCGCAGCCCGAGCTGCAGGAAGTGCGGACGCGATTACCGCGGCGGCCAGGATTACTGCAGCCGATGCAATCAAAGGCAGAGCTCCAGGTGATTGCACTTCTGCAATGTACTTGCCGAGGGTGCGCTCCAGGATAAAGCCAACCACAAAGCCCGCAGCTACACCGATGCCCGCAATCGCCAGACCCTCAGAGAGGACTTTTGTAAGAATGGTGCGCGGCTGCGCGCCCAGGGCCTGGCGGATACCGAACTCGCGCGTGCGACCACTCACGGAAAAGGCGAGCACGCCTGCCACTCCCACCACGGAAATCAACAGCGCCAACGTGGCGAAGCCGCCGAACACGATGGCGTTGAGCCGGTCCGGCGTGAGCACTTCCGCGCGCACGTCTTCCAGCGTCGCGGCACGCTCCACGGGCTGGTCTCCCGCAATCTCGTGGATGGTATGGGTGATGGCGGGGACAAGCGCATACGGATCATTCTGGGCGCGCACAAAAAGACGGCCGTTCCAACCTTCCTGGTTCGAAGGTTGATAGATGGTCATGGCCGGTTGCGGGATGATGTTTTCATCGTCCACATCAGGCACCACGCCGATGATGCGCCGCTGCGCGGTGGCACTGATGCCGACAAACTTCATCACGCCGTCCGTCCATTGCATGTGACGGTCCACGGCCTCGCGTCCGGGGAACAGGCGCTGCGCCACGCTGCGGCTGATGATCACCACGCGTTCCGCGCCGTCACGGTCACTGTCCCTGAAGTCACGCCCTTCGACAATCGGCACGCCCAGAGTTTCAAAGAATCCGGGCGAGATGGAACGGAAGCGTGCACGCGGGTCCTCATCTTTTTCACGCCGCGCGCCTTCGACGGAAAAACTAAAGCTGATGCTCAAGGCCGGGCCATCGCGCCAGGGCACGCCGAAACCTGCCGAAACATGCTGCACTCCGGGCAGGGCGCTCACACGGCGCTGCGCTTCACGGTAGAAGTCCCGCACCTGCTCGGGCGTTTTGCCGTCCGCCATGATCGGCAGGTTCACCGCCAACACGTGCGCGGTTTCAAATGGTGGCTGCGTTTTTTCCAGCACCAGCAGGGTCTTTACCAGCGCGCCCGCGCCGGCCAGCAAAAGAAATGATGCCGTAATCTGCGTGACAGCAAAAATCCCAAGCCGTCGGCTGCTTCCTCCACTCACGCGAACACTGCTGGAAAGACTAAAGCCAGCAGAAGTATCCGGAGCAGGCAGGCGAGGCACAAAGGCAAGGAAAATGGCCGCAACCATGGCCAGCGCCACACCGATCCAAATCATGCTGAAATCGAGTGAAAGATCGAGCGCGCGCACTGAAAAGCGCGAAGCATAGCGGGCCAGCACGGCCACCATCGGCGCGGCGATGGCAATCCCGGCAAGCGCGCCGCTGCCGCAAAGCACAATTCCTTCCGCCAGCAGCGAACGCCGGAACGCGCTGGTGGTTGCTCCCAGCGCGGCGCGAATCGCCATCTCCGGCTCGCGGCGAACGGCGCGCGCCAGAATAAGGTTGGCTACGTTGGAGCAGGCAATCACAAACAGGAGACCAGATGCCGCGAACAGCACCCACAAAATGGTCCGCGCACGCGAGTTGATCTGGTCATGCATGCGGGTTACTTCAATCCTGTAGTGATCCCCCGGCTTGTAAACTTCAGGATGCGCGGACACCATGGCCGTATGCACGGTGCGCAGTTCCGCACGTGCAGCTTCCAGGTCTGCGCCGGGAGCAAGACGCGCAAACACCTCGGTCATGCGATGCTCGCGGCCAGTGACCATGGTGGCTGAGAGATGATGCGGACTGGTAACGATGTTGGCGATCATCTCCGTTTCCACCGGATAAGGAACGGACGGTTCCAGGACGCCAACAATGGTGGCTGAGCGGCTGCCTTCGAAGCTGCCAAGGC
>DATBVH010000032.1:0-4418 GCA_036515395.1 Candidatus Angelobacter sp. | reverse complement strand
GTGTTTGCTTATTTCTGGTATAACGCAAACGTGTACGCAACGTTGGCAAAAATACTTTCGTAGCTAGCGATGCAGCCTTTCTTCCGGGAGGCTGTTCGTTTGTGTGGCTGTGCTTCGGAATTTCCTGCGATGTTCAGACCGGGAGTATCAGCGGCCTTCGGTTTGTATCGATAAAGGATTTTGCCCGATGGACGATGCCACTGAAGATGGCTGATCCATTTCCAGAATCGCTACCCACTCGGTTTTGCTACTGGCGAAGAATTTGATCCTTCCGTGAAGGAATTCTTCAGCGAATTCGGGAGGAACGTCGACATGGGAGCCGAAAAATCGTCGGTTGAGTTTTTCCCAGCGCTCAGAATGGATCAGTGGCGACACATCGACCTTGGTAGAAAACAAATATGCCACCTGATACTGTGAACGCATCTGCCGCGCCTTGATCATTTCTTCCACGGTAAAATCCTGCACTTGAACAAATGAGAATGATTGCTTCACATAGCCTAAATACGGACGAGTAAGCTCATCTGTTGCAGGCCATGCGGTAAGGATAGTGGCATTTTGTTCGTGCTGTTCCAGGAACTTCGCCGCTTTAAAGTGGAGATCGACGAAGTCCTTATAAGTGAGGTTGTCTTCAGGGGCAAAGCGGTAAGGCGGATCAAAAAAGAGTGCGAGCACGAAGACGATCACCATCAACGCTGCGGGCCATTCCCATCGACCGATGCGGCGGTGCAATGTTGACATACCGATCATGATTACGAGTGGATATACAGGCAACAGGTAGCGCGTGAGCAGCGCACCGCCAAGTAAGGAAAACGCGAGCAAATGCGCCAGCATGATCAGTCCGAACTGAAGTTGTACAGGAATGGCAATGCGTGGACGCTCGCCGCCGGTTGAATCAATGACTGGCGAAAAGAACATTGCGACTGCCGTTGCCGCTGTGAGCGCGAGCATGTTCATGGTCCCAAAAAGATGCCAGATTCGTTGCACCAGCGCGAGAACAAAACGCAGCGGATTGAGCGCCTGGGTCACGTTGTACTGATAAAAATCAGCATTGCCAAAAAATCTTCCTGTAGCGTAATGGTGGTAGAGCAGCCACGCCAGCAATGGAAGAACAGGAATAAGCGCAATCGCAGCGCGCCGGAATCGGTTTTGACCGGTGTCATCGCGATGCGGCAAAATTCCCCAAAGAGCGAATGCCAGTGGAGTTATCACAGCAGTCTCTTTGCTCAGGACAGCCAGGCAAAAGGCAAGCTGGGCGGGCCACACGCGGTCTTCGATATAAAGCCGAATTCCCCAAAGCGTAAATGCAGCTGCCATGAGATCGGCATGCGTCAAAGAGCTTTGTACAAAGAAGATCGGATACACGCTCGTGGCAATGGTTGTGGCCACCGCAACGCCAGTGCCTGCGAGCTTTCGCGCGAGCATGAAGACATTCGTGAGCGCAAAAGCCGCCAACAGCAACATGGCAACACGTGCAACTGCGGGCTTCCATCCACTGAGGGTGAACCACAACGCAAGGTAAGCGGCGGAAAGTGGTGGATGGCCGGTATCAAGCGTAGTTTTGGCGATCAGCGTGTGAGAATGCGCAAGATCATACGCGGCAGGAACGTAGAAGCCGGCTTCGTCCCAGAAGAAGGGAAGCCGCAGCAGCGGCGCATGCAGCAAAAAAATGATTACAAAGATCAGTGGGTAAAGTCGCCTGAACGAGAACTCCGGCTGTTCGTTAGTTTGTGACGTGGTCAATGGCTCAAGCTTCTCACAGGAAGGTGTGTTAGTTGATTTGGCCCTGCTGTGCCGTGATATTGGGATCGAGCTTGATTTCTCCGAACGTGCCTTCATACTGGCGAACGTTCTGCTCGAGGATCGTCAGCAACGCCTTGGCCTGTTGCGGGCTCAGGTAGATGCCCTGAAAGTTCTGCACCTCAACTTCCTGCGCCGTCACAGGCTGCAAGCGGCCAAAAACCAGCAGAAAGTCCCACACGCTCACGCGGATCTGGATTGAATTGGCGTAGGTATCGCGATAATCGGGTGCGTTCACCAGGCGGATGTTAGGCTGCTGCGTAATCGACATGGAAATGGTCTCCTGAAGTAAACTTTCACCATAACAGAAGTAAGCGAACGCGGAAAGCGCAACGGCCGCTTCGTTCATCACGCGTGCCACGAATTTTCCAGTCATTTATAATTCTGGCTCTTTGAGGGGATTCATTCATGGATACAGGCATTGTTGACATACATGCACGTGAAATTCTGGATTCGCGCGGAAATCCGACTGTAGAAGCTGAGGTCACTCTGGGCGACGGATCAATGGGCCGTGCCGCAGTTCCCAGCGGCGCATCCACCGGCGAGCATGAAGCAGTGGAACTGCGCGATGGTGACCAGCATCGTTACCTGGGTAAGGGCGTACAAACCGCTGTGGAGAACGTGAATGTGAAAATCGCAGACGCTCTGCAAGGGCTTGATGCCGCCGACCAGCGCCGCATCGACGACACCATGATCGAGCTGGATGGCACGCCGAACAAAGCAAAGCTCGGCGCTAACTCCATACTCGCGGTTTCCATGGCATGTGCCCGAGCCAGCGCCAATGCTATTAAGACGCCGCTCTATCGCTATCTCGGTGGTGTGAGCGCCAGCGTTTTGCCTGTCCCCATGATGAACATACTTAACGGCGGCGCGCATGCTGATAGCAACGTCGATTTCCAGGAATTCATGGCCATGCCCGTTGGCGCGGAGACTTTTTCTGAAGCGCTGCAATGGGGCGCGGAAATTTTTCATACGCTCAAGTCCGTCCTGAAGAAGCGCGGCTACAACACCGCGGTCGGCGACGAAGGCGGTTTTGCTCCATCGCTCAAGGCCAATGTTGAAGCCATTGAGTTGATTTTGGAAGCCATGCAGCAAGCAGGCTTTCGCGCCGGCGTGGATGTTTCCATTGCGTTGGATCCGGCGGCAAGCGAATTTTTTGATAAGGGAACCGGCAAATATGTCTTCAAGAAATCGGACAAGTCGGTTAAGTCCTCTGAAGAAATGGTGGCATTCTGGGCTGACTGGGCTCGCCAATATCCAATTGTTTCAATTGAAGATGGTCTGGCAGAAGATGACTGGAAGGGCTGGCGACTGATGACAGACGAGTTGGGCGACCATATTCAACTCGTGGGCGACGACCTGTTTGTCACCAACACAGAGCGTCTCAGCCGCGGCATTGACGAAGGCATCGCCAATTCCATCCTAATTAAGGTCAACCAGATTGGCAGCGTGAGTGAAACGCTGGACGCGATTGACATGGCGCGACGGAATGCATACACGGCGGTGATTTCACATCGGTCTGGCGAAACAGAAGATACGTTTATTGCCGATCTTGCGGTGGCCACCGGCGCAGGACAGATCAAGACAGGCTCGGCATCGCGCACAGACCGCATTGCAAAATATAACCAGCTTCTGCGGATTGAAGAAGAATTAGGCGAAGGCGCACGTTTTCTTGGTCTGGAAGCGCTCAACTATGATGCGGGAGACAAGGCAGGCGCTTAAATAAAGGAGGAGCTCCATATCCGAAACTCCTCCTTTATTTATTAGTCGCGCTCGCGTATTCCCATCATTCCTGGCTGCGCACCAGTGTCTCCCTGGTGCATTTTCTCCCATTGGTCCTGCGTAAGAGGCTGGATAGGTTCGAGCTTTTTCTTTTGCAGTTCGGAATTGATGGCCGGCAGTTGTTTGGCCGTGAGTTGGTCAAGCTCTTTGATCACGTCGTCCAGTTCGTGGCCCAGCGCATCGGTGCGCTCGATCTGTGAATTGGTAGGCTTGCCGTCATAGTTATTTACATCGCCATAGACGCTGGTCAGGTATTCGCGGATTCGCTCTTCACCTGTGATTGCGCCACCTTCCTTGGTGGCTACAATCTTTGAGCGCAATGCGTCAGCCTGCTGAGCCAACTGCTGAACATTGTTGCGCAGAGGATCCTTTGCCGAGAGCTTGGCTGCGCGAGCTGTGGCGGTGTCGCGCAGGTTCACCATGGAATCCACAGCAAAGCTCATGCGTTCAATCAGTTTGTAGATTTTCATGGCCAGGTCAAACTGCTGGCGGCGGTCCTGTTCGTTATAGGGCGCGCGCGGATCCAGCACCAGTTTGAGCTTTGATGTATAGACTTGATCGCCCTTGGTCATCTTTATTGTGTAAGTTCCCGGCAGGACGCGCGGTCCTGTGGCTGCGCCGAATGCCGCGCTGGCCGCGGGCGGAACGGTTGGCGGTTTCAGCCGCATGGACCATGTTGCTCGATTCAAGCCGCGGTGCTTGCTACCCGCAATGGTATCCACTACTTTTCCGTCGGGATCGATAATTTCGATCTTCATGTCGCCGAAAATATGCCGACTTTTTTGGTAATAAGTAATGAATGCGTCTGTGGTGCGACTGGAGCCGGAGAAAGTTGCATC
>DATBVH010000031.1:0-4128 GCA_036515395.1 Candidatus Angelobacter sp. | reverse complement strand
GTTTGCCTGTTTCCATCGCAGACGATCCCTTGGCGAGCGTGGTGCTGGGCACGGGAAAAATGCTCAGCGACTTTAAGCTCTTGAGAAAGATTTCGATTGAGTAAGGCGTCCATTAATAAGACGCTTATTCGCAAAACGTTTATTCGAAAAACATGGGACGGACCTGGTAAGTCCGTCCTTCATCTGGCCCTCCTTTAGCGCAGGTCATGGAAAATTTTTTTACTCGGTACAAGAACCCGCTGGCATTGATGGCGGTTCTTTTCATTCAAGTGGTCGCTTTGGCCACGCAGGTGAAGCGTCCGGAAGGCGCTAAGCCGGGAAGCACCGGAAGCGGGACGCGGCTGATCCGCGTTTGGACCGTGACTGCCTTTACCCCTGTTGAAAAAATGTTCGTCTCCACTGGGCGTTTCTTCCGGGACGGCTGGCACAACTATGCCGACCTTCGCGGCGCACGCAAGCAGAACACAGAGTTGCAGGAAGAAGTTGCACGCCTTCAACTGGAGCAAGTGCGGCTCAAACAGGATGCCGATCAGGCGCGGCGATTGCAGGTGCTGCTGGACTTCAAAGAAAAGTTCATTACCAAGACTGTGGCGGCGCAGGTAATTGCCACCAGCGGAACAGAGCAGTCGCGGCTGATCACCATCGACAAAGGATCCAAAGCAGGCATTAAGACAGACATGGCCGTGATTACTCCGGATGGCATCGTTGGCAAAGTAAAAGATGTTTACAGTCTGAGCTCGCAGGTCCTGCTGATTAACGATCATGACAGCGGAGCGGGTGTGATTCTGGAAAATTCTCGCCTGCAAGGCATTGTAAAAGGCACACCACTGGGCGAGCTCCAGATTACAGAAGGCATCATGTCTGACGAAAAAGTCGAAGCCGGCGAGCGTGTAATCACCAGTGGCGGCGACCGCATTTATCCGAAAGGATATCCCGTGGGCACGGTGATTGGGGCCACGGCGGACCGCGATAGCGAATCTTTTCTTGTTATCAAGATCAAACCGTCCGCCGACCTCAATCGGCTGGAAGAAGTGCTGGTGATTACGGAAATGTCAGACAATTCACATTCCGCATCCGCCGGTCCTGAGCCCATGCGCGCCGCGGACATCTTGTCCCAAAGGCTGCCCAGCATTCCCAAAATAGATCCAAATGCGCCAAAGACTCCCGGCGGTGCGCAGACAGGAGTTGCAGCTCCAAAAGCTTCTCCAACGCCCGCCAAAGTGAACAAACCTGTAAACGCCGGCACAGAGCAGAAGGCTGCATCGGCTAGCGGATCTGCAAAGCTGCCAGGGCCTGGCAGTGGAACTGCGCAGACGGCTGCAGCCCCCGGCAAAACGGGAGCAGACGCGAAAAAGCAACCGTCATCGGCACAGACCCCTACGGCTCAAACCAGTGCCGCCGGTTCCACGGAAACTACTCCGCCCAAGCCGAAGCCTACGCCGAAGAAGGTCAAAACTCCGGCAGCTCCTGATTCAACTACGCTTGACAAGCCCGCCTCTGCTCCAACGGCGACGGCGACACCGGCCAACCAGACAGCAGGCCAGGAGAAGCCGCCGCGATGAACGCAAGCGTATCGTTAACCTCCCGCGAGGAAATTGAGGTACATCGGTTTAGCTGGCCGGTTTCCATCGGTATTCCGGTGCTGGCAATCTTTCTTCAGGTGTTCCTTCGCGTCCGATTTCTGGCAGTATTGGACTTGCCGTTGCTGGTGACGATCTTTTTTGCCGTTGCCCGCCGTCGGCCGATTCCCGGCATGATTACCGGGGCGCTGATCGGTACGCTGCAAGATGCATGGACCGGCCACCCTATCGGAGTCTTCGGCATTGCCAAGACCATTGTTGGCTATCTGGGATCGTCTCTTGGCGTGAAAGTTGACGTCGATAACCCAGGTTCACGCTTCCTGATGACGTTTGCTTTCGTCCTAATTCACCGCTTCGTGTACATGGCAATCAGTCTGCAACTGGTGGGCGGAAGCGAAGCCTGGATCTGGAGCCATACGCTGCTTTCAGCCCTGGTCAACGGACTGGCTGCGGTTGTCCTGTTCGCGGCCTTGGATAAGTTTAAGCTGAGAAATTGAGACCGGCAAGAGCGGTTGGGTTACTGGCCAGCAGGATGTTTAATCCTTCAGTAACTGCCTTGAGGTCTTTGTCTTACAGCATACGTGACCGATTTGCGGTACTCTAATGAGGGAACCCAACCAAAGGAAAATGGAATCCTGATTTGTTGCCGGAAGCAACAGATCGTAACAGGTATGGCCGGTCGCGACGAAAAAATTCCGCAGACAAAATTCTCCGTCGTCCAGTACGTCATTCTGGCAGTGTTCATCTTTCTTGCCTATGGACTATGGATTCTTCAGGTCCGCAAGAGTGACGAATACGTCACGCGCTCTGAGCAAAACCGCATTCGCCAGGTGCCGATTCTTGCGCCGCGCGGAAAAATCTACGACCGCGACGGACAGTTGATTGTCGATAACTATCCGTCGTTCTCTGCGTTGCTGCTGCGCGACCA
Source organism: Candidatus Angelobacter sp. (assembly GCA_036515395.1). Lineage (GTDB taxonomy): Bacteria > Acidobacteriota > Terriglobia > Terriglobales > Acidobacteriaceae > Angelobacter. The sequence goes on along the minus strand of DATBVH010000031.1, from coordinate 1,620 downwards.
GATGCGCGATCTCAATGCCGACGCACAGAAGATTGCCGATGGTCTTCATATTCCGGTGCAAGACGTTCTCGATAAAGTTCGGCGCTATCAGCTGGCGCGCAAGCCTGCGTTTGAACCAATCATCATTAAGGACGACATCACTCCTGACGAGCGCGCGTTCATTGAGTCTCATCGTGATGAATTTCCTGAACTGGAAACGCTGATGATTCATCGCCGCCTTTATCCCAAAGATGGATTCATGGCGCACCTGATCGGCTACGTGGGTGAAGTGAGCGAAGACATGCTGAACTCGCCCAAGTTTGAACTGTATGAACGCGGCGATATCGTGGGCCAGTCCGGCGTGGAGCTGCAATACAACGATCTTCTGATGGGTAAAGACGGATCACGGCGTGTGCTGGTCAACAGCAAAGGCAAAGAAGTCGGGCGGCCGCCGAACGCAAATATTCCGGCAGTGAATGGACAAAAGTTAAAGCTGACCATCGATCTTGATATTCAGAAGGCAGCCGAGCAGGCGATGGAAGGCAAGAACGGCGCGGTTGTCGCCATGGATCCACGCAATGGCGAGATACTGGCCATGGTGAGCCGTCCGGCTTTCGATCCCAATGATTTTGCCGTGCGTATCTCGCGCGATGAATGGCTGCGGCTAGTAGAAGACCCGAATCACCCGCTGTTTAACAAGGCGATTCAGGCGCAGCTGGCGCCGGGATCTGTTTTCAAGATCATCATGTCAGTAGCCGGCTTGCAGGAAGGCGTGGCGCAAAACATGCGCGTGAACTGCGCCGGCGGCGGAGTTTTCTTTGGACGTTATTTCAATTGCTGGGTCAAGGGTGAGCATCGCGTTCATGGATCAGTGGATATCACAAAAGGTATTTATCAGTCTTGCGACGTTTTCTTCTATACGCTGGCGGAGCGGCTGGGTATACAGAAAATCGCATATTGGGCAACGGCGATGGGGCTGAGCAAGAAGACGGGTATCGACCTGCCGAATGAAGTCAGCGGGATCATGCCGTCAGAAGAATGGAAGATGAAGACGTTCCGTCAGAAATGGTACGCCGGAGAAGTCATCTCCGTGGGAATTGGGCAAGGCGCGGTAGCAGTGAGCCCGATTCAACTGGCGCGCACGATCGGCGGTATCACCATGGGCGGAACTTTCTATCGGCCGCACGTTGTCGATCCTGAGCAGTTGCCGGAGCAATTCAGGAACACGAATGCATCGACCATGCCGGATGTGGTGCACGTGCCTATCGATCCCCAGAATTGGATCACGATTACCAATGCCATGGCCGGCGTAGTGAATCCTGCGTCCGCAAGCCAGCCAGAAGGGGGAACGGCACCCAGCGCTCACATCCAGGGAGTAGATTTTGCCGGAAAAACAGGCAGCGCCCAGGTTGTGTCCAACGCGTTCCGCAAGAGCAAAGGTGGAGCAGGCAAACAATTTAATGACAACAGCTGGTTCGTCGGCGTTACGCCGCGCCGGAACCCTGAGATCGTGGTAGCCGTGCTGTTTGAAGGCGGCGAGCACGGCAAGCTGGCTGCGAGATTGACAGCGCAAATCGTAAGGGCCTATGTGGAAAAACAGCGGCGGCTTCGGAATGATCCCATGTTGTTCAGTGACAAAGC
>DATBVH010000030.1:0-2254 GCA_036515395.1 Candidatus Angelobacter sp. | reverse complement strand
CGCCTCTGAAATGCCAGGACATAAGAGCCGACTCAATGCCGAAGACTTTCAGGCCGTTGAACTGATTCCCGGAGAAGAGCGTTGGTATTCGAATGCCGGTTTCTTCGCAGACGTTGATGGCGACGGTCATCCTGACCTCATCATCGGAAATTACTTTCAGGATGGCGGCCACATTCTTGATGCCACGGCCTCTGGCGTTGAGGTCATGCACAATACCAAGTCACGCTCCTTTAATGGCGGCAGCAAGCATCTCTTGTTGTGGAAGGAAGGTCGCGGCGGCAACCATCCCTATGCGCGTTTTGAAGAAGCAAAACATATTTTCCCGCCTGAAGTGGAGCACGGCTGGACGCTGGGAGCTGGCGCGGCGGATCTGGATGGCGACCTGCTTCCGGAACTTTACTTCGCTCATGACTTTGGCCCCGACCGTTTGTTGCACAACGTGTCAACGCCGGGTCATGTTGCATTCACGTTGCTTGAAGGATATCGCGGCTTCAACACGCCTGCGTCGAGCGTTCTGGGACACGATTCATTCAAAGGCATGGGCGTGGATTTTGCCGACCTGAATGGCGACGGGATCCCAGACATTTTTGTCAGCAACATTGCTGATGATTACGCGCTGCAGGAGAGTCATTTCCTTTGGCTCAGCACCGGCGATCGAGACGCGATTAAGCACGGCAAAGCTCCCTATGAACAAGCCAGTGAGCGCCTTGGCGTTTCCCGCAGCGGATGGGGATGGGATGCGCGCATGGCGGACTTCGATAACAGCGGCGCTTTTCAGATCGTACAAGCCGTCGGTTTTATCAAGGGCAAAATCGATCGCTGGCCCGAACTCCAGTCCCTGGGCACTTCCAATGACAGTTTGATCAGCGATCCGCGCCTTTGGCCTTCATTCCGTCCGGGGGACGATGTGAGCGGCCACAATGAGACAGTCTTTTTTGTCGAAGGCGCGGATCATCGGTTCCACAACATCGCTGCGGAAGCAGGCATCGCCAGCCCAATGCTCGGGAGAGGAATTGCCCTTGCGGATGTGGATGGAGATGGCAGGCTGGACTTCATCATTGCGGGCCAATGGGGAGAGTCATACCTGTTCAAGAATGAAAGTTCGGCGGCAGGCGAATTTCTCGCACTGCATCTCTTGTCACCTGTAAACGGCGGCCCAACCACTTTCCAGGAACGTGTTGGCCATCCGGGCCCTGATCTGTACGGCCGGCCTGCGATTGGCGCTACCGCGACGATCCATTTACCTGACGGGCGCACTCTTTCTGCGCAGGTGGATGGCGGCAGCGGACATTCAGGAAAACGCAGCACAGATTTGCACTTCGGCTTGGGCGGCACAAAGCTCGACGCCACGCTGCAAGTGGATTTGGCCTGGCGTGATAATTCGGGCCGCGTGATGAGAAAAACATTACCAATTCATCCTGGCTGGCACACGATTGTGCTGGGCCAATGAGAAAGGCGGAGAAAATTATGACTCATGCAACGCTCAACTTCTACCCGCGCAAAGATCCCAGAATGCGTTTCTTTGCACTTTGGTATTTCACAATTTTGCTGATTGCCTGGACCATTCTTGGCGACACCGTGCTTGGCTTTGAGCAATCATATGCGCAGCCAATCATTGCAGTGCTTACGGCCTGCGCTGTTGCTTTTTTCCTGGAATGGCTGGATGCCCGCATGAATCACCGGACGCCCAGGTTTGCGGGCAGCACCGCGAATATTGTGAATTTTCTTCCGCCGTGCATCATTCCCGGGCTGGCCTGCGCCATGCTGATTTATGCGAACTCGCGGCTTGCGCCAATCGTGTTTGCAGTGGCGCTCTCGTTAGCTTCGAAAGTGCTTTTCCGCGCACCGATTGGCAACGGACAGACGCAGCATATTTTCAATCCTTCGAACTTAGGTATCACCGTAACGCTTTTGCTGCTTCCCGCCGCAGGTCTTGCGCCTCCGTACCAGTTCACAGAGAACGTTACCGGGTTGGGGCATTGGCTGATTCCGGCAGTGATCCTGGTTACCGGAACAATCATTCACGCGAAATTTACGGGAAGACTGCCTCTCGTTCTGGCCTGGTTCTTTGGCTTTGCCGCGCAAGCGCTGATTCGAAAAATGATCTTCGGCACGCCGCTAGCTGTGCCATTTCTTCCCATGACGAGCGCCGGTTTTATCTTGTTTTCGCTTTACATGATTCCTGATCCCGCCACCACGCCGATCAAGCCTGCTCGACAGGTGGCATTTGGGCTATTAGTAGCAACAATCTATG
>DATBVH010000029.1:0-5987 GCA_036515395.1 Candidatus Angelobacter sp. | reverse complement strand
GAGATAAATCACAGCATGAGTTGTCTAGTTCAATTAATTTTTATAGACCGCCATTGCATGCGTGTGCCGTGCGCCATACGATTGTGTGTTCATCCGCGCGTCGCGTGCAAGCAGGACCATCAAGGGAGTATGAATGGATAGTGCGCTGCTGATTCACCGGCTCCATTTTGCCTTTACCGCAACATTTCACTATTTATTCCCGCAGCTCACCATGGGACTGGCGCTGTTGATCGTGGTGCTGAAAACCCTGGCGCTGCGTACGGGCAATGAAATTTACAATCAATCTGCACGCTTCTGGGCAAAGATCTTCGGTATTAATTTCATTCTGGGCGTCGTCACCGGAATTCCAATGGAATTCCAGTTTGGCACCAACTGGTCGCACTTTGCGCGCGTTACCGGTGGCGTGATCGGTCAGCCGCTGGTGATGGAAGGCGTGTTCTCGTTCTTTCTGGAATCCGCTTTTCTGGGGCTGTTTCTTTTCGGAGAAAAGCGCCTCAGCCCCAAAGGCCATTGGTGGGCCGGCTTCCTGGTATTTTTCGGATCGTGGCTTTCTGGATATTTCATCATCGTTACCGACGCATGGATGCAACATCCTGTGGCTTTCCAGCGCGCAGCGGATGGCAGCTTTCAGGTGATCAGCTTCTGGGGACTGCTGCTGAATCCCTGGGCGATCCTGCAATACGCGCACAATATGAGTGGATCGGTAATTACCAGCGCGTTTGTTATGGCCGGTGTAGGTGCGTATTACTTGCTGGAAGGAAAGTTTACCGAGCACGCTCGTGTGTTTGTGCGGGTAGGCGTGATTGCGGGCTTTATTTTCTCCGCGCTGCAGATCTTTCCTACGGGCGATCTTCACGGCAAGTACATGGCGCGCAACCAGCCGGTAACCACCGCCGCGATGGAAGGCTTGTTCAAGACCGAGACTGGCGCGCCGATGGTAATTCTGGGCCAGCCCGATGAAGAGCATCAACGCATTGACAATCCGCTGGTGGTCAACAAAGTCTTGAGCTTTTTGATTTACGGCACCACCACGGCAGAGGTGAAAGGTCTGAACGAATATCCTAAAGATCAGTGGCCCACCAGTATTCCACTGCTCTATTACAGCTATCACATCATGGCGGGCCTCGGGACAATCTTCATCGCCGTGATGGCTGCGGCTGCGTTCCTGCTGTGGCGCAAAAAGCTGTATGACTCGCGCTGGCTGCTCTGGATCATCATGCTCTGCCTACCGCTGCCCTATATCGCCAACACCGCAGGCTGGATGACCGCTGAAATTGGCCGCCAGCCCTGGCTGGTCTATGGCCTCATGCGAACGACAGAAGGTTATTCGAAGTATGTTCATGCCGGCAACGGATTGTTTACGCTGCTCGGCTTCATGGGACTTTACACCGTGCTGGCGATTCTGTTTCTGGTGCTGGTCAATCGTGAAATCGCACATGGCCCGGGCGCGGCCACTGAGAACGTAAATGCCGGTAATCCGATCACGGTAGCCTAGGAGAAATCGACGAATGCTTTTCATATGGTTCTGGCTCGTAGCGATCATGATCACCGCATATGTCGTGCTCGACGGTTTTGACCTCGGCGCCGGCATTTTGCATCTCTTCATCGCCAGAACCGATCTGGAGCGGCAAACAGTGATTCGCACTATTGGCCCGGTGTGGGACGGCAACGAAGTCTGGTTGCTGGCCGGCGGAGGGACGTTATATTTCGCCTTTCCCCTGCTTTATGCTTCCGGTTTCAGCGGCTTCTATCTACCACTGATGATCGTGCTCTGGCTCCTAATCCTGCGCGGCATTGGCATTGAACTGCGCGTGCATCTTGAAGGCACCGTTTGGCGCGGCTTCTTTGACGGCTGCTTCGCTCTTTCTAGCATTCTGCTTGCGATTTTCTTCGGCGCTGCTCTGGGCAATGTAATTCGGGGCGTGCCGCTCAACAAAGAAGGCTATTTCTTTCTTCCACTGTGGACCAACTGGCGCACCGGCGCTGAGCCCGGAATTCTGGATTGGTACACAGTGATTGCCGGTGTCCTTGCGCTGATTGCCCTCACGATTCACGGCGCACATTACGTTGCGGTTAAAACTTCTGGCGATCTCAACTTGCGTGCTCGTCGTGTGGCTTCCCTGCTTTGGCCTGCTCTGGTTCTGCTAACGCTTGTGAGCCTGTGGGCAACGCTCTCAATTCGTCCCGACGGGCTAACCAACTACCGGAAGTTTCCGGCGCTGTATGTTATTCCCGTTGCTGTTGGCCTGAGCTTGATCGCCATGTACCTGCATCGACGTCGCAATCAGGATAAACAGGCGTTTGTCTCGTCCTGCGCCTACTTGATTTTCATGCTCGTAGGCGCTGCTGCGGCGGTCTACCCCAACCTCCTCGTTTCGACCACCGATCCAGCGCTGAACATCACTGTTTACAATGCCGCTGCGGGTTCCTATTCACTTTCGTATGGCCTGATCTGGTGGAGCTTTGGCATGCTGCTGGCCATTGGCTACTTTGTCTTTGTCTACCGCATGTTTCGCGGAAAGGTTGCTGCATAACAAACATCGGGCCGCGCGCGGCTGTTCTATACTGCTTTGCGTGCAGAGCGAAGCCATCCTGGAACAAAAACCGCCTGAGCCCGATCTCCGCTTCCCTTACGGCCAAGACCCAAATCAATTCGTCGACGTTCGCATTCCTGCTGGGAAGGGCCCGCATCCCATCGTCTTCTTTATTCACGGCGGCTACTGGCGCGCGAAATATGATCTAACTTATGCTGGACATCTTTGCCATGCGCTGAAAAAAATCGGCATCGCCACCTGGAACATCGAATACCGTCGTGTTGGCAATCCCGGCGGCGGCTGGCCCGGAACATTTGAGGACGTTCGCAGCGCCTATCGTGCATTGCGCGAACACAAAAACGATTCCATTGCCCGGCTCGATCTCAAAAGACTCTGCGTCGCCGGACACTCCGCCGGTGGCCATCTGGCTCTCTGCCTTGCCGCATTTGAGCATTCCGTCACGCATGTGCTTTCACTTGCCGGAGTTCTCGATCTTCGCCGTGCCTGGGATCTGCACCTGAGCAATGACGCGGCTGCGGCATTCCTTGGCGGCTCGCCTACTGAGCTTCCCGACCATTATCGCGAAGCTTCGCCGGCGGAGCGCTCTATCCCGCAAGCCATGCAAAAACTGATCCATGGAACTGCCGATCAAGACGTTCCTTACGAAATCAGCCAAACCTACGCCGCTAAAAAGAAAAAAACCGGCGAACACGTTGAGCTCATCACGCTTCCAAACATTGGACACTTTGAAATTGTCGATCCCGGCTCCAGTGTCTGGAAGCAGGTGGAAAACGCTTTTATCTCTCTTACTCGACGCTAACTACTTTGCATGAGGTAAAAATGAATTCAGCCGATGGCATCATCATCAAACCCGCCAACTGCACCGTGGAAGAAGCTGTCAGCAAAATTAAATCTCTTCTTGTCATTCGCGGCATCACGCTTTTTGCAGTGATTGATCACAGCGGTGAAGCCGAAATCGTCGGCATGAAGATGCCTGACACCAAGCTCCTGATCTTCGGCAATCCCAAAGGCGGCACTCCACTCATGTTGGCTTCGCCCTTAGTAGCCATTGATCTTCCGCTCAAACTTCTGGTTGCGGAAGACGCGAATGGTAAATGCACAATTTCTTACAACAGCCCGCAATATCTGCAGATGCGTCACAGCCTGTCGAACGATTTGATACAGAACATCGCGATTATTGAGGCCCTCGCTACCGAAGCAGCCGCATAGCCGCATCGCCGATCCAAATCATGTGGGACTGCTGCCTGATACCGTCGTCTTTCGCCAGTTCAATCCCAGCGTGATCCATGAAAGCACTGTGATCAATGTAATGATCCCCCACGAAATCACGCAATAGATACACCATTTCTCCAGGATATATTTTTCGATGTAAGCCAGATAGCACGAAAAACCGAATGCAAGGACCGCCGCCGCAGCCAGCAATCGCCACCGTCTCATCAATGCCAGCAAGCCAAGAAGGATATATCCGGCAATGCCGACATCGGCCACCGGAATTTCGCGGATCGCTTCGAACCGCGGCTTGGCATCGTCTGAAAGCACAGCGCTCCGGTTCGTAAGCTTGTCAAACACTCCACCGATAGAGGCAAACCTGCTTTTGTTCACGATGCCGCAATCCCATCTTTCATTAATGCTGCACGGCGACGCTCCCTCTGTGCGATAGTGCTCTCTCAAGGCCAGAATCGCAGCCACCATGCCGGCCAGCGCCAGAAGTGCGATGATCCATCTCATAATTTGATATCCGCTCTTCCCTATATTATTGCTGCAAATCTGGCGCGACCTTGCGTTCTTTGGTCAAAACTGAAGATACGCTAATGAAAATCAGTCCAGGACTGCGCAACTCGATCATAGTATTTTCTCTGCTCTTTATCGCAGGATGCGCCAACCGGGAACGCGCCCGCAATGAATCCGTTCAAAGAAGATCTTTATCACATGCGAACCGCCATCGATCAATACACTCAGGACAAGAACATGGCGCCACAGCATCTCACAGACTTGGTCTCCGCCGGCTATCTCCCTGCAATTCCCAAAGACCCTTTTACCAATTCCGCTACTACCTGGATAGAGGTACAGGAAGACGTTCCTAACAGCATCGACCGCAGCCATCCCGGAATCTCCGATGTACACAGCGGTTCTGCACAGGTCTCAAGCGAGGGCACCCGCTATGACAGTTGGTGACCGTCCCCCTATTTCGTCAGCCCCAGCGCTTGCGACTGAAACGCCATTGAAGCCTCCAGATGCTGCGATACGAACTGCCAATCATGCCCGCCGGGATAAATGTGCGCTTCGTGCGCCACATGGCGAGCGGTCAAAAGCTTGTCGAGCTTGCGCGTACCAGCGTTAAAGCCATAATTGTCCTGTTCCCCACAATCAAAATAAATCTTCAGGCCTTGCAGGTTCGCTGTTCGCGCAAAAACGAATGGCGAATTCTCTTTCCAAAAGCGCTCATTCAGCGGCGAGCCAAATGCATTTCCCAGAAATGCTGTCAGGCCCACGTCCGATGATCCGTGCGGCAGCTCTTCCAGCAGTGCCGGCATATGCACCGCCACCGATATGAACATCTGCGGATACTTAAAGGCAAACCGCAGCGCTCCATAACCGCCCATTGATATCCCGCCAATAGCCCGGCCCGCTCGGCTGCCCGCCAGCCGGAAACGCCGCTCCATCTGCGGCACAAACTCTCGAATGAAAAAATCTTCGTACAGAATGTGACCATCGCGCGAGTTGATATAAAAGCTGTTCTCGCCCTGCGGCGTGATGATCACAAATTCGCCCAGCCGTTTGTCTTCCCACGCTTCCTCGATGCCGCCGGAAGCTCCGCTTGAAGCCAGAAAGCTCTGGTCGCCGCCAAGTCCGTGCAGAAAATACAATACCGGAAAGCGCTTGCCAGGATGCGCGTCGTAACTCGGCGGCAGCACCGCGCAGTAGCCAATGCGTCCGGGTACGTACTTGCTTTTCATTGCGCCGCATTGCGTCCGCGACGCCGCAAAAGCATTGATTGTAAAAACAAGAAATAAAAATGACAGCAGATATTTCAACATGAATAGTAAGAACAGCAGTCAGCAGTCAGCATTCAGCATTCAGCCAAAGTCGGTTTACCGCAAAGGTCGCAAAGAATACAGAAAAAAATGTTTCGTGAAAGACTCTGAACCAAAAGCTCTGGATCCCTGAGACCTCTCGATCTTTGCGCTCCCTGTGTTCTCCCCGGTTTACACTTTTCGGAATAGCAAGGAGTAGGCAGCGACAAAAGTTAATTGCCAGTCTAATTGCTATCCTCTTCCCTTGCGCTCTTGCGTCCTTTGCGGTAAACCGCCTTTGCTGATTGCTGAGTGCTCGCTGGCTAGTCATGCCTCAGCGCCTGCACCGGATCGAGCTTTGCTGCGCGCGATGCCGGATACAGCCCGGCAAACATGCTGACGAATACTGAGAATCCCA
>DATBVH010000028.1:0-3316 GCA_036515395.1 Candidatus Angelobacter sp. | reverse complement strand
GTGCGCCGGCAGCAAAAGCGCGGCGCCCAGCGATCCCATCTTCATTATGGACGTTTCATAGGCATCCAGGTCGGTTTCAGGACGAAAGAGGAAGATCGCGCCGGGATAATACATGTCGCCGGTGAAGAGCAATTTGTTTTGTGCGTCCCAGAGCGAAATGGAATCGGGCGTGTGGCCGGGAGTGGCGATCACCTGCAGCACGCGTCCGCCGAGATCTATCTTTGATCCATCATGAATCCAGTCCGTGATGTGGAATGGTTTTACTGAATAAGTTTTAGGACTGAAGCCAGTGGGAAGATCGCCGCAGATTGCTTCGGGAACAATTTCTTCCTGTGCTGCTGCTACCGTGCCCTTGGCGTGTTCACGCGTGAAAGCCATATCCATGCCGTAAATTCGGCTGAAGCGCCAGTTGTCGCTTACATGATCGTTATGCGTGTGCGAGTTCATCACGCTTACCGGCAGATTGGTAAGACCTTCCACAACTTTCTTGATATTGCTGATGCCCATGCCGGTGTCGAAGAGCAACGCCTGTTTTTGGCCGACGATCAGATAGGAAATAATTTCTTCTTGCTGGTGCGGTTCATAAATTGCGAAAAGACCGGGGTGAATGCGATAGACCTCAAACCATTTGTCCGGGACATTGACGCGTTCCAGCTTGCTATAGGCGGGGCGGGGCAGATCACGGCACCAATCTGGTTTCTGGTTGGACTGCGAAGCGAGAAGAGCGAGAAGAATGCTGACGGCGAGATGCATTGGCCTTCCTGATGAATTTATTTTTCAGCCAAGCATACTCGTTTGGATGGTCATCAGGTAAGCGGCATCAATGAAATAAAAAGGCGTCCCTCGCGGGGACGCCTTCTTCGGAGGAGCAGGCTAACTTATTGCTTTGGCTGCGGCGGAGCTTGCTGGTGTTGCTGCTGGAAATGCTGTTCTTGCTGCTGCACCAGCGCGTCAAATTTTTTCTTCTGGTCGTCATTCAGCGTCGTGCGGACCTTATTGATGGTGCCTTCACGAATCGTGTGGATCTTTTGGATCTTGTCGTCGCGCGACATTGAATTGTCCTGCACCACATTCATCGCCTGGCTGTGCTGATCTTCCAGAGCGGTCTTTACCTTGGCCTGCTGGTCGGCAGAAAGATTCAACTGCTGCGCCAGGGATTGCACCTGATCGTCAATGCTGGGACGTCCTACGGACGACGGGCTCTGCGACTGAGTTGCGGCTCCGGGCTGCTGGCCAGGCTGCGCGCTCTGGTCCTGTCCGGGCTGCGATGGCTGGGTGGAGGGTTGAGAAGGCTGCATGCCAGGTTGCTGGGCCTGCGGTTGCATCGGTTGCGTCGCTTGGCCCCCGGCTGGGTATTGTGCGAATGCCCCCAATGCGAACAAGAATGTGCAGGAAATGACTGCGGTCCTGATAGTTTTCACGTAAATGGTCTCCTTAGCGCGTGGTGCGGCCAGTTCTTTTAAGATGCTGGTTTTCGCCCACAGGAGGGTAGGCCGGCGCAAGATGAAAGAATTATTGCAGAGAAGCTGCTTCAGCAACTCAGGAAGTAGGGCAGCAGCTCTGGAGTAGCGTTTTCTTACTGATCATTAAGGAAGAGTGATAAAGGGCGTCCGCAGTGGCGAACGCCCTTCAGTAGAAATTCTCTGCGCCTTATTTATGGTCGTGGTTGTGGTCGTGGTCCGCACCTTTGCCGTGCGCTCCATTCATATTGTTTTCCATGTCTTTTACCATGGCATCGAACTTGGGTTTCTGTTCATCCGTCAGGACTTCACGCACTTTTGTGTGGACGGAATCATGCATGGTTTTCAATTTGGCATGCTTCTCTTCTTTTGAGAGGGACTGGTCATTCATCGTGGCCCTCATCTGCTGATGACTTTCGTCCATAATGGACTTGATCTTCGTCTGCTGGTCCGCAGTGAGGTTCAGCTTGGTAGTGAGCTCCTGCATCATCTCGTCACTACTGCGCATCTGTCCGCTGTGCTTGTGTTCTCCGTTTTCCTGTGCCGGAGGAGTTTGTTGAGCGCCCGCCGCCATGGCAAACGTACAAGCCGCAAGTAAAGCTAAAAGCCGCATCAATTTCATAAGTGGTTCTCCATTCCGCTGCTTATGGACGATTCGATACGCTCAACTCGGTAATGAGTTGTACACCATCGACCGCGCAAAGCCATACCTAATAAGAACACAAATGGGCGCGAATTGGATAATGGCAAGGCGGTAGAACAATTGCCATTGTTGGAGGTAATTATCGGTACTCAAGATTTTTTCGAACTTAAAAATGTTCTTGCAGCTCCACAAATTTTTCCACTTGCAGCAGTTTTAGCCCAGCAGGAGCCGGGTTCACCGTTTCATGCTCCAGCGCCCATGTGAGGTCATGCGGCACAAAGACGGCGTTAATGCCAGCGGCTAGAGCGGGATTGATATCTGACTTGGGACTGTTGCCGACCATCCATGTCGTCTGCGGCTCAAACTCGTATTTGGCGACAATCTCTTTATAGGCAGATTCCGTTTTCTCCGCCACAATCTCCACCGCAGCAAAATATTCCTTGATCCCTGAGCGCTCCACCTTGCCCGATTGCTCCGTGAAATCGCCTTTGGTCATCACCACCATGTGATGGCCCCGGCCAGAAAGGTAGTTCAGCGTTTCTGGCACGCCCTCAATCAGCTCAATGGGATAGTTCGACACTTTGTGAGCAAAGCCCCAGATGAATTCATGCAGCTCCGGTGTGACCGGCTTTTCTGAAAGCCGTTCAAAACATTTCACCAGCGAATGAGAAAAGCTGTGCGACCCATAACCACGCTCCAAAACCGTCTCGCGTTCGACCTCATATAAGAATTTCCGGACTTCATCCGGTGAAAGGTGCTGATGGTTCAGCCGCTCAATGAAATCAGCAATCGCCTGGTCAAAGTAAACGTTGTTTTCCCAGAGCGTATCGTCGGCGTCGATCAGAAGTGTCTGGGGCGTCGCAATCGCAAGCATCGATTGTAATGATAAACGGGAAACCCTACCACGGAGGCACGGAGACACGGAGGAAAAACAAAACACGAGTGGCAAGAGGTCAGCCCCAAGAAGATTTCTTGCAGAGCATTGAATTCCGCATGATCTCCGACCCGATGCAGCTGTAATTTTTATCAAGGCATTGTCGATCATCAGGACCCTTTGATTTTTGGTTTTCTCCGTGCCTCTGTGTCTCCGTGGTAGGTTTTCGCATTCACCTATCAAATGCCCCAGGCTGCTAAAATCGTGCCTATGAAAACAGAACGCTGTCTGTTGGCACTTTTATTGGCGATGGTTCTTCCGGGAACGATTCTGGCCCAA
>DATBVH010000027.1:0-3679 GCA_036515395.1 Candidatus Angelobacter sp. | reverse complement strand
ATCCGCAGCAATGCCGCCAGCTGCGAAACCCACAACTGCCACGGAAGTTCTTTGAATGACTTGCGCGGACGTGCGATGGCTGCCGTGCTCATACTGTGCCTCCTCCGCTGCCGATCAGGTATTGATAGACGGAGTTCACGTCGTCATCATTAGGTGCGACCGTATCCACGGCAAAGTCTTCCTCCACTACGATTTTGTTTAGCAGTTGATAAAACTGGTCGGCATCTTTGGTGCGCACCAACACGCCTTTGCCGTCGATATTCAGCTTGGCTTCCACCACATGGTCCTGCGCAAACAGCCGCGAAGCAAGCAAACCAGGGCGTGCGCAACGGACAAGTATCTGCATGGGATGTTCTTTTACTTCAGTGCGGACACCGTGAATCTGGCCTTCCGCTACCACATAGCCATAGCTCATGAGCACAACCTGGTCAGAAATCTTGTCGACTTCGTGAAGCACGTGGCTAGAAATGATCACGTGCAACCCTTGTTTTCCCAACGCTTCAAACAGCGCGATGGATTCTGAGCGCGCCATGGGATCAAGACCATTGAGCGGCTCATCGAGCACCAGCACCGTGGGATGATGAGCAATGGCCTGGGCCAGCCGGATGCGCTGGCGCATGCCTTTGCTGTATCCGGCAACGCGACGATGTGCGGCGTCGCCCATGGTAACGCGGTCAATCGCTTCTGTCGTCAGTCGCGCAGCGTCCGGGCCGCTGACCCCGCGCAGCCGCAATGACTGCTGGATAAATTCAAAGCCTGTAACGCCCTTGGGGAAGGAATCAAACTGCGTGCAATAGCCTACGTGCCGGAAGAATTCTTCAGGTTCGTCCGGCGTGAGTCCAAACATGCTGACCCGGCCCTGCGTTGGACGAACGAGTCCTGTAACAAGATTCATGAGCGTGGTCTTGCCAGAGCCGTTCGGACCAACCAGGCTCGTCACGCCGGACGGAAGCGTCAGATTCACGCGATTGACACCCAGAACCTCGCCATAAAATTTGGAGACGTTTTCAAAAACGATGCTGCTATTGGTGGTAGTCATGAGCGTTCCACCTCCCGCGCACGCAGCTTGCGATCGAGCAGCCAGAAGCAGGCAGCACACACAGAAAGCAGAGATGCCCACGCAGCCCACAGTGGCACACCATTAAAAGCCGGAGGAAGTTCAGCCTGGCTCTCGCGAAAAAGGCGCATCCACACCAGCGTGATCATGTGAGTAAAGTTGATCAGATTACCCCATTGCGTCCGCAGAATTGCATTCAGGATCGCTGCAAAAGCGGGCAGGAGAAAAAATATTCCCAGCATGAGTGCGGTCGCTGCTATACGCCACTTTACCCAGACCGCCACCGCCATGGAAATCAGCGAGATCATGGCGATCCATATCAAACAGCTAAGGACGATGGAGCCGGCCATCCAGAGATTTTCCCAGAGCCAGCCATGGCCTTGCAGTTCAGCTTTGACAAAAAACAATATAAGAGCGGGAATCCACGTGGTGCAGGAGAGTAACGCGGCCAGGACAGAAATCTTTCCGATGAGATATTCTGTCCGTGAGATTGGCCGGCTGAGATAGAGCTGCACAGAATGATTGGCAAAATCCTTGGTGATCATGCCCGGCCCGCCCCACGCGGCAAGAATGAATCCCATTCCGGCTTCGATGCCAATGAATCCCAGAAACCAATCATTGTTGACAGTAGCTGGAATTGTCTTGCCGACACCCAGTACGGCTTGAGCAGCGGCGCTGTGAACGATATAGATATACGCCAGCCCGATTAGGAACGGCAAAAAGCACAATACTGTATAGGCAGTGAATGGCCGGGAATTGAATAACGTCGACAAGCCATAACGCGACAGAACGGTAAATCGCGACCACACTGGTGTTAGCGGCCCGCGATAAGCCTTGTAGGTACGCTTATAGACTGCCATTCGCGCTTCCCTTCTGTGCTAAAGCCGCTGGTGGAGCTCCAGCCATTGCTTTCAGGAAGATATCTTCCAACGTATCTCTGCGATAGTTCATGCGGCGGATCTGCACTTCATGCTCGGCCGCAGTGCGATAAATCTGGCGGAGATCGATGTTGTCCGGCAGAACAATGCGGACGCGTCCCGCGCCAAAGCTTGCGCACTCGCAGCCCAGACCCCGCACAGACTCCAGAAATCCATTGCCCTGCGTGACTTCCAGTTCTAGAAATTTGAGGTTGGCTTTGCGTTCTTCTTCAAGATTGCACAGCGCGGCGATGCGGCCGTCTTTCAAGATCAAGACCTGGTCGCAGCATTCTTCAATATCGCGCAGCAGGTGCGAAGAAATCAGCACGCTGACCTCGCCGGTGTCGCGAATTTCGCGCACCAGTTGCAGCATGCGAATGCGAGCTTCAGGATCAAGGCCGTTCGTAGGTTCATCCAGCAACACCAGCTTTGGGCCATGCGCGATGGCCTGTGCCAGCTTGGCCAATTGCTTCATTCCCAGTGAGTAAGTCCCCAGCTTGCGATAGCGGGCTTCACCCAGCCCGACATAGAAAAACGCTTCGTGTGCGCGCTCCATGGCTTCACCGCGAGGCAAGCCGGAAAGCTCGGCCATGTATCGCACAAAGCGGACGCCTGTCATATCGGCGATGAAAGCATCGCTTTCCGGCATGTAGCCGATCATGGCGCGCAGTTCGCGCAAATTGTTTTTAACTTCTTTGCCAAAGATGCGCGCCGCACCGGCGATAGGCTCGTAAAATCCCAGCAGCGTGTTGATCAGCGTTGATTTGCCCGAGCCGTTCGGGCCCAGCAGTCCAATACAACGGCCTGACAGCGCGCCGTTCAACTGGTTCAGGATCGTCCTGCTGCCCAGCTGCACTGTCAGGTTTTGCATTTCAATAGTTGTAGACATCTGGCCTCTTGCTAGTGAGAGAGCGCTCCATGCGCTCGTGAAGGCTGCACCACATTCATCAATGTGGTAAGAGCCGCCGTGTTCAAGTCAAAGCCGAAAAGCCGGCTGCTGCTAGCCACGCGTATGGCATTGCTTTCACCATAAGCGCAGACTACGCTGGGTTTGGTCTCCGCTGCAATCTGTTTTAGTGACTGCAATTGCGAAGCGCTAAGCTGTTGGGCGATCGGCTGGATCACTGGCGCAAGGTTCTGATAGAGCACGGCGGAAACGTCAGCCTGTTCATCCTGAGGCAAGAGGGCGCGGAAATCCGCCGAGTGTGCCAGCGAGTTTCCGTTTTGGTGAATGGCAATCGCGTTCATAACCAGCGCCCTGCTTGGACCGAGAATCATGTACCCGTCAGTAAATGTATACGTAGCCTCGAACGGTTTTGTTGCATCGGTCGAGCGGATTGTGTAGAACGTCAGTCCATTTGCCGCATTCTGTTCCAGCGCCAGACCCGGATGTTCACCTTTAACGTGGTCGTTTACATCCGTAACCAACTGCTGGATTGTGGATTGCAGGCGGCCCGGATCTTTTACCTCAGCCACAATCTTCCATGATGGCGTGGGCAGGATTGGACCATCCAGCGCGATGGTAACTTCGCCGCCCAGCGTGTCAGCCAGGTCGCGATGGAACTGGATCTTCAGCTCGGACTCGCCTTCAGCGATTTTTGCCGAGGCGTTCTTATCGCCGGCATCGGCAATGTTCAGGACATCGTCGAGCATGTCTGCGGGATTCTTGGAGATGAACGCCGCCACTGCGCCGGCATCGGTGGAG
>DATBVH010000026.1:0-6869 GCA_036515395.1 Candidatus Angelobacter sp. | reverse complement strand
CGGGATTGATCCGATATTTGGCCAGTGCCTGCGCGCACTCAGGGTACTTCGTCAGCAAAAGATGGCCGTTATAGTGGAAATCGCCGATGATGGGAACGTGGATGTTCTGTTTGGCCAGTTCCTCAAAAATTGCCGGAACAGCCTGGGCTGCGGCGTCATTGTTTACGGTCACGCGGACCATTTCCGACCCCGCCCGGGCCAGCTGCGCCACCTGCTGAACGGTGGATTGCACGTCCGCCGTGTCAGTATTCGTCATTGACTGAACGACCACAGGCACGTCGCCGCCCACGCGCACATTGCCTATTTTTGCTGTTACGCTCTTCCTGCGCTGAATGATTGCCATTCTCTCTAGTTTACCCGATTTCAGAGGGTACTCCCGCGCAAAGTGGGTTACCAGAGGCCTTCTCCTCAGAGCATCCGCGACCGATAGCGGCAAAGCGTTTAGAATCTCACCAGTATCCAATGGTGTCTAATAAGAGTAATGTTTCCTGCTTCCTTTAAGTCATTGTGTCTGCGCTCGCTCTCAGTCATTCTTTTGCTGGGGACGGTTATGTCTGCCCAGTCAAAAGCTCCCGCCGGCCCGCTGCCACAAGCCTTCAGCGGCTGGCGCATCGATTCCCAAAGCGTAAAGGCTTCCAAAGATCCGGCTGCGGCGGACGCGACCGACGCGCCTGTCCTGAAAGAATATGGCTTCACCGATCTGGAAAGCGCCACCTACAGCCGCAATGGCCGCAAGATGCAGATCAAAGCAGCCCGCTTTAGCGATGCCACAGGCGCTTACGGGGCGTTCACCTACTACGTCCAGCCGCAGATGCAAATCGAGAAGATCGGTGACCGCGGAGCTTCCAGCAACACGCGCATCTTGTTTTTTAAAGGTAATATTCTCATTGATGCGTCCATAGAGCATCTCAGCGCTATGTCCGGCGCTGATTTACGCTCCCTTGCCGACGCGCTGCCACGCCTCGCGAGCGAAAACGGCAAGCTGCCTACGCTTCCAGCAAATCTTCCATCACAGTCTCTTGAACGCAACACCAGCCGTTATATCATCGGCCCAGAAGCGCTGGCGCGGCTCGGCGTTCCCATTCCGGCACAGCTAATCGATTTCAGCAAGAGTCCAGAAGTGGCGATCGGGAAGTATCGGACTTCACAGGGTGAGGCAGCGGTGACTCTGGTGGGTTATCCCACGCCGCAAATTGCCAGAGAGCGGATGGACGCCATGCAAGCCGCCTCACTCACAGGCGGACCGTTTTACTTCAAGCGCACTGGCCCGTATGTCGTCGCGGTGAACGGCAACATACCCGCCGACGAAGCGGAGTCTCTTCTCGCTTCAGTGAATTATGACGCCGACGTGATGCCACTGCAGCCCACCAAGCCCCGTCCTGTTGAAGACCGCGCGGGTTTTGTCTTTGCCCTGGTGATGTTGTGTGTCATTGCCGTGCTGGCGGCGCTGGTGTTTGGCTTCGTTTTTGGCGGGATAAGAATCCTGGCCAACAGGATGTTCCCAAACCGGTTTTTTAGCCGGCCAGAGTCGGTAGAGATTATCCGTTTGGACCTTAGACAGGGCGATAAGTAGCTGAAAAAGGGCTGCTTACGGCGAACAAACACTCCAGAGTGACATTTTTTGTCATTGAAAACGCCATGTTGATAAGATTGTTAAGTTATTGAAAACAAAGGCATCTATTCTCCAAAAATTCCTTGACACTGCCTTTCATTGGCCAATAAGATTTCGCCAGAAAGTTCTGATGGTCTTTTTCGAACTCCGTTGGAACTATTCTCCCTTGAAAGAGAAGGCCGTCCTGTTGCCGGACGGCCTTTTCGTCATTATGGTCGCTTCGCGACAAACCGCTACAGATTTCTTATCGATGTGGAACGCAATCTGCTCCTGATGCAAGCCGCTCGGCGGCCACGGGCCTCGCGGCTTAGATGCTGGTGAACAAAATTTTTCGCTGCGTGCTCCGGTCCACATCGCTATGGAGCATTTCTTCTTATTGAGATCTTTATGCACCTGATGCAAGCTGCTCGACACGTGGTCGGCCTCACGTGACTATGCTTTCCTGTGAAGCGGGGCTTCCTACTCGGTGCTATTGCGGTTCAGCGAGCCAAGCGCGGAATTATCGGCAATAAGATCTACGAAGGATGTTCACGAGATCGTTCTTTAGCGATTGAGCAGCGAGCCCGACTTGCGCGGCGAGCTGCCTGCAATCAGGAGCAGAAGGCTTTGGCCATGTGAAGCCCTCGTGAGCGGTGTGGAGCGAAGCGACAAAATTAACGGTCCATGTCATACGCCGTCTTCAGCCACTTCTTCACCTCGGCATCAATATCTTTCACTGACGTGATCTCAATCCGGTGCGTGATGCGGTCTTTTTTTGCCAGTCCGCCGGTATCGATGAGCCGTTTGGGAACTTTCGTGTCCTTGAGCGCCAGTCCCAGGTCGATTCGCGTGCGCGTGGTGGGCTTGATCTGCGCGAAAACGTGGTTGCGATAGAGCGGCACGATTGTTTTGCCCGGGCAAACTTTTACGTCCTCGCCCAGGCTGCGTCCCAACGACAGAAGTTCTTCATAAATTGGCCGCAGAGGCTCTTTCGCTCCTGAATACATGCTTTCCACAAATTCTTCCGCTTGTTTCAGGTAAGTCTCAGGATTTCCGTCATCGCCTTTTCCCACGGATTGTTCGGCGATCCACCCTGCATAGTTCATTCCGAAACCGTGCTCTGCCTTAAGCCATGCGCGACGGTCTTTCTCTGTTGCCGGACCTTCTTTGTTCACGAATTTGATCCATTCTTCCAGCGTCCGGCCAGTTTTCTGCTTCAATCCGGCCAGCGAGCTCTGATACATGCGAAGGCCGGGGTGGACGTCGTACTTGGAAATGGTGCGTTGCTTGCTTGTAGCGGGCATAATCTTCTCCGGCGAAGCAGTTTACTACTGTTGCGGACCTCACGTCTCGAAGCAATGACTGAATACCTTCAATCATTTACATCGCATTGCGAATAACTTTCTGTTTTCTCTGTCACCCATGCCCCTTCTCGCGACTCAATGTCAATCGAAGAGAGGTTTCCGGGAGCCTTTCCAAACCCGAACAGCTGAGGCCCAAATCCGTGAAAAAGATCAGATTCCCCCTCATGATTGCCGTGGCGCTTATTGGCGCTTTTACTCTTTATTCTGAACAAAAGCATCTATCACTAGCCGAGCAAGGCAAAAACATTTTCCGCAATGACACGTTCGGCGACCAGGATTTCTGGGGCGGCACGCTCCAGCTGCACAAAGCCATTGAAGGCGTGCAGCACGGCGGAGTTGGGCCGGGGGTGTCTCCGGCAACGGCGCTGGCCGTCGGACTGAAAGTTGATCAGGATGCGCTGCCTCCGGCGCTGGTCCAGCAGATCTCGGCCGGTAAGGTTGATCTAAACGATCCAGCAGTCACCCTGGCTTTGTTGAAATTGAATGCTGTCGTGGGCGTTACCGGATTTTTCAATCCTGATGGCACGCTGAAATCCATGGGCATACAGTGCGCGCTCTGCCACTCCACAGTGGACAACGCATTTGCGCCGGGAATCGGCCATCGTTTGGATGGGTGGGCCAACCGCGATTTGAATGTGGGCGCGATTGTCGGCCTCTCTCCCAATCTGCAGCCCGTTGCCAATGTGCTGGGTGTGGACGTGGTCACGGTCAAGACTGTTCTTGCCAGTTGGGGTCCGGGCAAGTTTGACGCTGAGCTTTTTATGGACGGCAAAGCTTTTCGTCCCGATGGCAAAACTGCCGCGACGCTCATTCCTCCGGCCTTTGGCCTTGCCGGAGTAAACCTGCATACCTATACCGGCTGGGGTTCTGTGCCCTACTGGAATGCGTTCGTCGCCAACCTGGAAATGCATGGCAAAGGCAACTTCTTTGATCCGCGATTGGATGATGCTGCGAAATTCCCCATTGCCGCCAAGAATGGTTTTGGTCACGTTACCAATGCCGAGGATCAGATCACGTCCAAGCTTGCGGCCCTGCATTTCTATCAGCTTTCTCTTCCTGCGCCTGCGCCGCCCGCTGGCAGCTTTGATCGCGCGGCTGCCGCACGCGGCAAAGCGGTATTCAATGGCAAAGGTCAGTGCAGCAGCTGCCATGCAGAGCCGCTGATGACTGAGCCGGGATGGAACATGCATCTGGCTTCGGATGTCTGCGTGGATGATTTCCAGGCCAGCCGCTCGCCGGACGGTCGCTATCGCACCACTCCGCTCAACGGCCTGTGGACACACACCAAGGGCGGCTTCTATCACGACGGCCGCTTTGCCACGCTGCTGGATGTTGTGGATCACTATGATTCCTGCAAGAGCCTCGGGTTGAGTACAGCCGACAAAACCGATCTTGTTGAATACCTGAAGTCTTTGCCTGATCAACCTATGTCTGATCGCGATCACGACGGAGATCGAGATTAAGGTTTCATTTGAATCTGAGGAGCGGAGCAAATTCCGCTCCTCATTTTTCTTTTAAGTCCATCCGGTAAGTCCGCTATACTGCTGCGGTCATGCCTGCCGCCAAAGCTGCAAAGAAGAAATCTGCCGTAGTCTCACCTAAAACAGCAAAGACTGACTTTGCCGAGGTTTTCACCGCCCTCCGCCAACTTCTTGGTCCATTCAGTAAAGAAGTCGCAGTACAAACCGATAAGCCCGGCAATTTTCATACTCACGTTTCTTCCATTCTGCATCGCGGCAAACCACTATATTTTGCCGGCATCAAGACAGGAAAGAACTACGTCAGCTTCCATCTTCTGCCCCTGTATTACTCCCCTGAATTGCTGAAAGGCATGTCTCCGGCATTGAAGAAGCGCATGCAGGGAAAAGCCTGCTTTAACTTTACGGCGGTAGATCCGGAGTGCTTTGCAGAACTCACCCGGCTTATGGCCGCGGGCCTGAAGATATTTAAAACCGAAAAATTCCGCCAGAGCATCCAAAAGCTGCAATAACAAAATCTCACATGGAAACTACCACCACCCGCGAACAACCTGCTCTCTGGGACAGCGACTACTGGGAAAAAGTCCGCCAGCGCACGCTGAAAGTCATGGCCTGCATTCCGCCGGACAAATTTGATTGGCGCTATGCTGAAGGCAAATTCAGCTTTGCCGATATCATCCGCCATCTGGCGACAATCGAGCGCTATATGTACGCGGAAAACGTTCAACTCAAGCCCAGCCGCTATCCCGGCCATGGACCTGATCTGGCCGATGGCCCGGAAAACGTGATGGCATTTTTCCATCGCTTGCATCAGGAGTCGGTGGCCATCTTCAGCCGCCTGTCGGCGGAAGACCTGCAGAAAAAATGCATTACTCCCGGCGGAACGCCCATTACCGTTTGGAAGTGGCTGCGCGCCATGGTGGAGCATGAAGTCCATCATCGCTCCCAGATTTACACTTACCTGGGCATGCTGGGCATTCCCACGCCGCCGATTTATGGGCTGACCTCAGAAGAAGTTCGGGAGCGCAGCAAGTAGGTATTTGGTAATTTGTATTTGGTTGCAAGACCGCGGCTGCATCGGTACTCAAAAAATTGTTTCGATCTTGAAAACCAAGCCAAATACCGAGTACTAAATACCAAGTACCGCTACCATGCCTATTGCCTATCTCACGATTGAACTGCGCATTGAAGGCGCGCATTCGCTCAAAGATAAACGCCAGGTCGTTCGCAGCATCAAAGACCGCCTGCGCAATTCATTCAACATATCCATTGCTGAAATCGATGTTACCGACCTGTGGCAGCGGGCAACGCTCGGCGTGGTCAGCATCTCCGGTTCACGCGACTATCTTGAAGGCCTGATGCGTAACGTGGAACAGGTCGCCGTGCGGCAGGCCAACAATCTTGGTGCGGAAGTGGTGGACTCGTTTATGGACTTCGTGGAACCGGATGGCCCAACCGAGGCTGAAGGCCCCTGAGTGGGGCGCATTTTTCCTTTGCGTTCCGTCGTGCCATTTGTGGTTCAAAAGTGTGGGTAGTACTGATTAGCAACGGCGCTTCTGGAGCTGGTCCACTACGCTATCCAAGTCAGGATATCCGGCGCCAAAACTTCTGGTGAACCAGTTGCCTCCGCGCTCCACCACGGTCGCGCCATCGGCCAGCACTTCAAACTGGCCGGTCTTGCCCGGCGTAACCACGGCGTCAATGCCTAGCCGCTTTTTAATCAGGGCCACGAGACTCGCGACCTTGGCTTTGTTGTTCTCTCAAGTCGGGCAGGAACGTATCTCAATGTTCATGGGGTTCTCCAAGCTGGTTGGATCCGGCTGGTTTTTCCGATCAGCGTTATCAGTGTAAATCAGTGGTAAGGTTTTGCCTTTCAGATCACCCGACCACGCCCGATCACCCGATCTCCTGATCGGACATCCCCTATTCCTTCCGCGCATTTTCTCTGGTATTCTCATAGGTTTTTCGCAGGGATGTAAATATCATGCCGGAGCATAGGGGCAGAACGTACCACAGGGCGCGGGTGGGTGAGACGCTGAAGGAGGAGATCGGCGTAATCATTGAAGGCGAGCTGGGCGATCCGCGGATTGCTTTGTGTACCGTAACGGAAATTGCGCTGGCGCCGGACGGCAAAAGCGCACGGGTTTACGTTGAGGTGGCGGGGGACGAGCGGGAATCGGAGCAGACCATCAAAGCCATCAACGCGGCCAAGGGCTATATCAAGCGCGAGCTGCTGATCCGGCTGGGCGTGCGCCACGTGCCGGAACTGAATTTTTTGCTGGATAAGTCACAGGAGTATGGATCGAGAATTGACGATCTTTTGGGCCGAATTAAGAAACGCAAAAAGAAATAGGGGCCATGGAGCAGCTCGCACAGGTCTTACAGGAGATTCAACAGCGCCGGCGTTTTTTGGTCACCTCGCACGCGCGACCGGAT